>NZ_JAHRBL010000009.1 GCF_019693445.1 Deinococcus aquaedulcis
CCACCTGGATGAAGAGCGGGGAACGCCAGCGCGTTCCCCACAGCAACGGGTATTCCTGGCTGTACGTGTACGGCTTCGTCCATCCTTGGACGGGACGCTGCGACCTGCTCCGGTTCGACAGCGTCGACGTGGCCTCCTTCAATGCCGCGCTGCAACTCTTCAAAGCGCGCGTTGATCCCCACAACGAGGCCCATATCATTCTCTATGTCGACAATGCCGGGTGGCACCGCAGTCAAAGAGTGATCTGTCCTGAAGGCATTGAACTGATGTTTTCTCTGCCCTACACGCCAGAACTGATGCCAGCAGAGCATCTGTGGCCGCCGATCAAAGCGGGATTGGTCAATCGCGCCTGGGACAGCCGAGCTGAGTTGCTCGCGGCCGTTGACGAGCGATGTGCTTGGCTGATGACCCAAGAAGCTCTGGTTTCGCGCACGACGTACTTCCACTGGCTTCCCAATGCGTAATGTCCAATCTTTACTTCATTTTCGTATGAGGTAGCGGATTTCCGCGCCCGGCTGAACGGGGCGATGGGTGAACGCCTGCAGGAGGTCGCTGCACTGGGCCGCCTGAGCGCCGCCGAGCTGACCGCGTTGTGGCAGCAGCACCAGGCCACCCTGTTTCCCCCACCTCCGGCCACTGACCCGACCGACTGGGCCGCTGTTCTGGAGGCCATCGGGGGGCTGGAAGCGGGCTCGGGCCTCTCGCTACTGTCCCCGTAACCCCAGCAGCAAGCCTGCCGCCGTGAGCAGCAGCGTCACGCCGATCAGGGTGTCCAGCACCCGCCACGCCTGGGGCCGGGCCATCAGCGGGGCCAGGGTGCGCCCGGCCAGGGCCAACGCGAAAAACCACAGCCACGACGCCAGCACGGTGCCGCCCAGAAACGCCAGACGGGCACCCGTGCCCAGCCCGGCGCTGGCCCCGCCGATCAGCACCACCGTGTCCAGCAGGGCGTGCGGATTGAGCAGGCTGAAGCCCACAGCGGTGCCAATCACCTGCCGGGCGGTCAGGGGGGCTTCCCCCGTCGCCTCTAACCCCGGCCCACCCCCCACCCAGGCTGAGCGCAGCGCTCGCAGGCCGTACCACGTCAGAAAAGCCGCGCCGCCCAGCGTGCCCGCCAGCACCAGTCCCGGGCTGCGGGCCAGCAGACCACCCACGCCCAGCACGCCAGCGGCAATCAGGGCCGTGTCGCACAGGGCGCAGGCCAGCGCCGAGAGCAGGGCCCGCTGCCGGGTGAGGCCCGCGCGCAGCACAAAGGCGTTCTGCGGGCCAATCGCCACGATCAGGGACAGGCCCAGCAGCAGGCCACGGAAGAAAGGGGGCACGCCCGGCAGGGTAGCGGGCAGGGCAGGACGGCGGAAGGGCCAGCCGCTCCAGACAGGGCGCGGCCCTTAAGCGGCCAGTTTCACCGTGTTGCGCCCGGCGTGCTTGGCGCGGTACAGGGCCTCGTCGGCGCGGCGCAGCAGCAGGTCCAGCGGTTCGTGGATGGTCGCCTGTGCCACCCCGCAGCTGATGGTCACCGGGCCCACCTGGGGGTGACCGTCCTGGCTCAGCGCCTCGCGCAGTCGCTCGGCCACCATCAGGGCGGCGGCGGCGTTGCCGTCCACCAGAATCAGGAATTCCTCGCCGCCCCAGCGCCCGGCGCGGTCGCGCTGGCGTACGCAGCGGCGCAGCACCTGCCCCACACGCTGCAGGGTCTGGTCGCCCACGTCGTGGCCGTAGGTGTCGTTCACGCGCTTGAAGTGGTCCAGGTCAAACAGCACCACGCTCAGCGGCTGGTGGCTCACATGCGGCAGGGCGTCTTCCAGCCAGGTGGTCAGCTGGCGGCGGTTGGGCAGCCCGGTCAGGGCGTCCTGGCGGGCCAGAGTGGCTTCGTGGCGGGCGTTCACCAGCGCCTGGATGTAATGCTGAAGCAGCCGCTGCTGCAGGGCCAGAAAGGCAATAAACGTGGCGTGCACCAGATAGGTCTGCACCAGGGTATTGCCCAGCGCCGCGCGCAGCACCGGATGACTGCGCGGGTCCAGGCTGAACCCCAGCCCCACCAGCAGCAGGCCCCCGAACTGCACCAGACTGACCCCCAGCGCCGCGCGGGTGGGCAGCACCAGAAACGCCGCCAGATAGGTCACGATCATCCAGGGGGCGTAGCCGCCCAGCCCGTTCATGCTGGGCGGACTGTGCAGCGTGACATGCAACCGGTAAATGGCCGCCACAATTTCCAGCAGCAGTTCGGTCAGGCCAATGGCCAGAAAGTGACGGGGCCGGCGCCACAGCCACACCATGAAGCCCACGTTTTTCAGGATGATCACGGTGAGGGCCAGCCGGTCGGTGTCGCTGAAATCGTCGCCTACTTCTGCCAGCAGGGTAAAAGCGCTGACAAACACGCCGCAGGCCAGCAGGGCCAGCAGGCCGCCGCGCCGGTAGGCAAATTCAGCTGTATCGGGGGAGGGGGGGCGCAGGGCACGCTGCCAGCGCTGGGCGAGGGGCGTCATGGGGCCTCCGGGACCGCCGCGCTGCACAGGCTGCACCGGGCAAGGCCGGGAAGGGCGCACGCACCAGACCGCCGACCCACCGGGGGGGGGTTGGGGCACATGCAGGCACTCTAGCGCGGGGGCCCTGACAAGGGCCTCACCCGGGCCCGTGTAAATTCTCACGGCACAGGTCCGGCTTTTCTTAAGGTTTGACCAAGCGCGCCTGCAGAATTGCCCAGACTCGGGCCACCCGAAACTGTGAGCCGCGCCTCTATGCTGCGGGGCATGAAGAAGACCCTGCTTGGCCTGCTCGCCCTGAGTGCCGTCTCGACCGCTGCCGCCGCCACCTCGGTGGGTGCCTCGGTGGGCTCCGGGGTCAGCCTGCACCTGCAAAACGACCTGACAGGCAGCTCTGCCATGCGCTACAGCCTCAACCTGAATGCCACCAACTTCAATTACAACCGCCTCTCGGTGGGCGGCAGCGTGGACTACCTGGCCGATTTCAACGCCAACGACGCTGCGCTGGGCGGCCTGAACCCCTACTACGGCATTGGCCTGGGCGCCGATGTGGGCCTGGGTGCAGGCTCCAGCCTCAGCCTGACCCCCCAGGGCATTCTGGGCCTGCGCTACAACGTGACCCCGCCCCTGAGCATCTTCGTGGAAGGCAGCCTGGGTGTGAAGGTGACCGTGGGCACGGGCGGGGGCGTGACGCCTGCGGGCAATGCGCGCATTGGCCTGAACTACCGCCTGCCCTGACCTCCCAGCTGAACCCCCGAAAGACCCAGCCACCGTGCTGGGTCTTTTTGCGGCTGTGCCGGCCGCCCGCCGCACCTCCCGCCTGGACAGCGCGCTTGACCGTCCCCCTCCCCCTTGCTACCCTCTGTGCATAGCTATGCGTCGTTAACGCATATCCATACAGATGGACACCATGCACACCCTGCCCGCCCGACGTTGACCCTGCCTGAACGCCCCTCTCCATTCTGGGGACGTTCAGAGCGGCGTGGTCTCGCCGGGCGTCATATTGCGCGCCCTTCACACAAACAGGAGACAATCACCACATGGCAAACGAACAGCAGCGGGACAAGATCGTGCTGGCCTATAGCGGCGGCCTGGACACCTCCATCATTCTGAAGTGGCTCCAGACCGAGCAGAACTACGACGTGGTGTGCTTCACCGCCGACCTGGGCCAGGGCGACGAAGTTGAAGAAGCTCGGGTCAAGGCGCTGAACACCGGCGCCGTGGCCGCCTATGCCCTGGACCTGCGCGAGGAGTTCGTGCGCGACTACGTCTTTCCCATGTTCCGCACCAGCGCGCTCTATGAGGGCTTTTACCTGCTGGGCACCTCTATTGCCCGCCCGCTGATTGCCAAGAAGATGGTCGAGATTGCCCAGAAAGAAGGCGCCGTGGCCGTGTCGCACGGGGCTACCGGCAAGGGCAACGATCAGGTGCGCTTCGAGATGACCGCTTACGCCCTGAAGCCCGACATCGTGACGGTGGCGCCCTGGCGCGACTGGTCGTTCCAGGGCCGCGCCGATCTGGAAGCCTTTGCCCACGAGCACGGCATTCCGGTGCCCACCACCAAGAAGGACCCCTGGAGCACCGACGCCAACCTGCTGCATATCTCCTATGAGGGCGGCATTCTGGAAGACCCCTGGGCTGAGCCGCCCGCGCACATGTTCAGGCTGACCGCCGACCCCCAGCAGGCCCCCGACGAGCCCGAATACGTGGAAGTGGAGTTTCAGGGCGGGAACCCGGTGGCGATCAACGGTGAAGCGCTGTCGCCTGCCGCGCTGTTGCAGAAGGCCAATGAATTGGGGGGCAAGCACGGCGTGGGCCGCCTGGACCTCGTGGAAAACCGCTTCGTGGGTATGAAGAGCCGGGGCGTGTACGAAACGCCCGGCGGCACCCTGCTGTACCACGCTCGCCGCGCTGTGGAGAGCCTGACCCTGGACCGCGAGGTGCTGCACCAGCGCGACCAGCTGTCGCCCAAGTACGCCGAACTGGTCTACAACGGCTTCTGGTTCGCCCCCGAACGCGAGGCCCTGCAGGTGTACTTTGACCATGTGGCCAGCCGCGTGACCGGCACCGCGCGCCTGAAGCTGTACAAGGGCAGTTGCACGGTCGTGGGTCGCAAGGCGCCGCAGAGCCTGTACGACAAGGACCTCGTGTCCTTTGAAGCGGGCGGCGACTACAACCAGCACGATGCCGGCGCCTTCATCAAGCTCAATGCTCTGCGCATGCGGGTGCAGGCGCGCGTGGCCGCCAAGGCAGAGCAGCCCGACCAAGAGCCCGCCCAGGTCTGAGGATGGCAGGCTTGGCCGAGGTTGTGCAGAGCCACCTGGGCGCGCTGAGGGCGATCAGCGAGGCCCAGGCGTCGCACAAGGCCGCTCCGGAGGTCTGGAGCGCCAAGGAGATTCTGGGGCACCTGCTGGATTCTGGCGTGAACAACCACGCCCGCTTTGTGCGGGTCAGCCTGGACAGCGGCCTGAGCCTGCCGGGCTACGACCAGACCGCCTGGGTGCAGGCCGGCGCGTACGCCGCGCGCCCCTGGGCGGACCTGGTCGAGCTGTGGGCGGCGTACCAGACGCAGCTGGCGCACCTGATCGCCGCGCTGCCCCCCGCCAGCCTGGGCCACACGGTGCAGATTGGCGGCGGCGAGCCAGTGACCCTGCGCTTTTTGACCGAAGACTACGTGGCCCACCAGTTGCACCACCTCGCCCAGATTCCTGGGCGGGTGGGGCCATGACGTCCCCCGGTTGGGCTATTCGACAGGCCGGGCCGGACGACGCCCCGGTGCTGGCCGCCCAGCGCGCGCAGATGTTCGTGGATATGGGCGACCTGACGGCCGACGCGGCGCAGGCGCAACTGGGCCTGTGGACCGATTGGCTGCGCGGCGCGCTGGCGAGCGGCGACTACGTGGGCTGGGTGGCCGAACAGGCTGGGCAGCCTCTGGGCGGCGCGGGGCTGATGTTTCACCCCAAGCCCCCCACCGCCGAGGACCCCACGACCCTGCGCGCCTATGTCCTGAACGTGTATGTGGCCCCCCAGGGCCGCCGTCAGGGCGTGGCCGAGGCCCTAATGCGCGCGGTGCTGGCCGAGGTGCAGGGGCGGGGGCTGCGCACCGTGACCCTGCACGCCTCGGCCCAGGGCCGCCCCATTTACGAGCGCCTGGGCTTCGTGGAGAGCCCCCACCCCGAACTGCGCCTGACCCTGGGGGCCGCGCCGTGACCCTGCGCCCAGTGAACCCCGACGACATTGCCGCCTTTCACGCCGTGATGATGGCGGCCGGCATGGACCCCCGCAGCAGCTGGAGCCGCACCACGCCCGCCGATCTGACGCGGTCGTTGTTCATGCCGGGCGCAGGCGGGTTTCTGGCGCTGGGCGAGGGGGGCGAGGCTCTGGGCTGCGTGGGCTACCGCCCGGACGGCGAGGCCACCTTGACCCTGAACAAACTCGCCACCCGCCCGCAGGCGCGTGGGCAGGGGCTGGGCCGGGCGCTGGTGCGCGAGGTGGAGCAGGTGGCGCGCAGGGGTGGCTACGCGCGGGTGCTGCTGGCCGTCAGCCAGTACAACCTAGACGTGCTGCCGTTTTACGAGCGCCTGGGCTACGGGCCCAGCAATGAGCCGTATGCCCACGCCCACCCGGCCAGCCCGCCGCCGATGGTGCTGGTGAAAGAGGTGCGCGGGGGGCAGATGCCATGAGTCAGGGGAAAGAGGTGTGGCGCCTTCTTCGGATAGAACTGGAAGCGATTGCTGCGCTACGTGGTTGCGAGCCCCACCAAAGATTGAAAGGAGCAGGGAGCTTTTTGCAGGTCGAACCACGCTTGCACAAGGAAGCACTGTTTCAGATTCAAGAGCAGATGGGGATCGAACTCCCAGATAGTTATGCACACTTCCTGACTGAATTTGGCAACGGCTTTTCTTCAAATAACTATCAAATAGGTCAAATTCTTCCCTTGGAAGAGGTTTTGAAATACAGCGTTGGGAATAAGACGGCCGATTTCCCGCATGTTATAGCGTGGACTCCTGATATTGATGATACATCCGTCCAGCTGCAACCTGGAGAGCCGGATAAGAGGAATGTCGAGCACTGGATGGACTGGTATTTCGATGACTTCCACCTTTCTGGTTCTCTCAGGATTGAAGACATAGGATGTGGCTATTTCCGCCAGCTCGTCGTTTCGGGGCCAGGACGAAATCAACTTTGGGAAGACAATCGGGCAGCCGATTGTGGGATCGTGCCCACCACGTGGCAAGGCGCCATAGCTGAATTCTCTTCGTACTACGAGAACGCTGTGAGCCGGATACTTAAAGATTTGAGGGGAAGAGCGTGACCCAACACGATAAAAAACTCTGGGGCGGCCGTTTCGCTGAAGCCACCGATGGCCTCGTGGAACTGTTCAACGCTTCTGTCGGCTTCGACCAGCGCCTTGCCGAGCAGGACATTCAGGGCTCGCTGGCCCATGTGGCGATGCTGGGGCAGGTGGGCATTCTGAGTGCCGAGGAAGTCGCGCAGATTACGGCTGGGCTTCAGGCCGTCCTGGCCGATATCCGCGCGGGCAGCTTCGAGTGGCGCCTGGACCGCGAAGACGTGCACATGAATGTGGAAGCCGCCCTGCGTGACCGCATTGGGCCTGTGGCGGGCAAGCTGCACACCGCGCGCAGCCGCAACGATCAGGTGGCGGTGGATTTCCGCCTGTTCACCAAGGAAGCCGCGCTGAAGCTGGCCGACCTGACCCGTCACCTCCGCGTGGTGATGCTCGCCGAAGCCGAAAAGCACCTGCCGGGTGAGGTCATTCTGCCCGGCTACACCCACCTGCAGGTGGCGCAGCCCATTCTGCTCTCGCACTGGTTCATGGCCTACGTGGCGATGCTGGAACGCGACGAGGGCCGCCTGCGCGACGCCGCCGCGCGCATGGACGAGTCGCCGCTGGGGTCCTCGGCGCTGGCGGGTACGCCGTGGCCCATTGACCGGCACGCCACCGCCGCCGCGCTGGGTTTTGCCCGCCCCACCGCCAACAGCCTGGACGGCGTGGGCAGCCGCGATTTCGCGCTGGAATTCCTGAGCGCCGGCGCGATTCTGGGGGCGCATCTCTCCCGCCTTTCGGAAGAACTGATTCTGTACTCCACCTTTGAATTCGGCTTTCTGACGCTGCCCGACAGCCACACCACGGGCTCAAGCATCATGCCGCAGAAGAAGAATCCGGACGTGTCCGAGTTGGCCCGGGGCAAGGCCGGGCGCCTGTTTGGCAACCTGATGGGCCTGCTGACGGTGGTCAAGGGCACGCCGCTGGCCTACAACAAGGACCTGCAGGAAGACAAAGAAGGCGTGTTCGACTCTTACGACACCCTCAGCATTGTCCTGCGGCTGTACGCCGACATGCTGCCGAAAACGGTCTGGCACGCAGACGTCACCCGCGCCGCCGCCGCCCGGGGCTACTCCACCGCCACCGATGTGGCCGATTTCCTGGCCCGCGCGGGTGTGCCCTTCCGCGAGGCGCACGAGGTGGTGGGCGGCCTGGTGGGGCTGGCCAGCCGCTCCGGGCGCCAGCTGTGGGATCTGACCGACGCCGAACTGAAGGCCGCCCACCCGCTGCTGAGCGCGGAGGTGGCGGGCAAACTGACCGTCGAAGAGAGCGTGCGGGGCCGCGCCAGTTTTGGGGGCACAGCGCCCGAACAGGTCCGGGTGGCGATTCAGAATGCCCGCCGGGCCCTGGAGGAGTAAGGACGTGGATATCACCATCACACTGGATGGCAGTCAACTGCGAGAGAGGGAAAAAGAATGGGCGCATTGGTTGGCTCATCCCCATGAAAACCCACACAGTACCCGCGCCGACTTTGGAGAAGGGGAAGTGCTGTTGGAGAACGAGCTGTGTGTCTACACACAAAATTCGCGGTACTTCGATGGCCTGCCTTATTCGGGATTAATCGTGACCAAGCGGCCCTGTGAGACGGTCTTTGACCTGACCCCTGCCGAAGCCAGCGCCGTCCATGCCCTGCTGGCCGAGGTCCGGGCGCACCTGGACGCCACCGTGAAGCCCGACGGCTACACCGTGGGCTGGAACGTGTACCCGGCGGGCGGGCAGCACATTCCCCATGTGCACCTGCACGTCATTCCGCGCTGGGCCACGGACGCCTCGGCGGGGGCGGGGGTGCGGTACTTCCTCAAAGCGGCGGCCAGGGCCGATCAGGAACGACGATGACGCTGCCCGCCGCCCGTCCCCACCCGCCCCCTGCCCCACCCCCGGAGTCACCCATGACCCTGACCGATATGCACGTCAAACTGCGCCAGGCGCAGCCTGAAGACTTTTCCACCATTCTGGACCTGCTCACCCGCTGCGGACTGCACACCTCCAGCGTCACGCCCGAAGGCAGCACCTACTGGATTGCCGACCTGAACGGCACCCCCGGCGGCTGCATTGGCCTGGAACACGGCGAGGGGGTCAGCCTGATCCGGTCCACCGCCGTGCTGCCAGAGGCCCGCTCGCAGGGCCTGGGCCGCGCGCTGGTGCGCAGCGCGCTGACCCACGCCACCCTGCGCGGCGACGGGCAGGTGTACCTGTTCAGTGAGGAAGCGGGCGATTACTGGCGCCGCTTTGGCTTCGTGCCGGTGACCGCCGCCGAGATCAGCGCCGCGCTGCCCGGCGCCCCGCAGGTGCGCAGCGGGCTCACCAAAGGCTGGATTCACGACGAGCAGGCCTGGCGACTGGACGTGCAGCCCGGTGGGGGAGAGGAGGTGTGACCCAGACCCGGCACCGCTTCCACAGGGCTTTGCGCTATGCTGCCGCCACGCACAACCCCTGTTTTCCGGCGGTCCCCGTGACCCCGGCCGAGTCTCGTTCACAAGGAGCATTCCATGACCGATTCCAGCGTTCAGATTCGACTGGCCAGCCCCACCGACAAGGACACTGTCTGCCGCGTCTTTCACGAAGCGGGCCTGGACACCGACGCCGCCCTGGCCGAGGGCACCACGTACTGGGTGATGGAACGCGGCGGGCAGCCGGTGGGGGCCATTGGCCTGGAACACGGTCACGGGGCCTCGCTGCTGCGTGGCGCGGCCGTGTTGCCGGAAGCCCGGGGCGGCGGCCTGGGGCGGCGGCTCATCATGAGCGCGCTGGAATACGCCCAGGGCCGGGGCGACCGCACCCTGTACCTGTTTTCCAAGGGCGGCGACTGGAGCAACTTCGGCTTTCAGCAGGTGCCCCTGGCCGTGGTGATGGGCGACATCCCCGACGCACCCCAGATTCAGGCCTACCGCGCGCGCGGCGAGCGCCCCGGCGGCACGACCTGGATGCGCACGCTGGGGTAAGACCGTTAGTGGTGAGTGGGCAGTGGGCAGTGGAAACAGCTCTTCCACTTCCCAGACTCCACTCCCCAGTTCCGGCCCCAAAGGGGCCCCAATGACCCTTGCCCTCGATTCCATCGCTGTTCCGGACCTGCATCCGCAGGCGCCGCTGGCCACGCGCAAGGCCAGGCTCTCGGACATCGAGGCGATCCACGAACTCATCGGCTACTGGGCGGCGCGGGGGCTGATGCTGGTGCGGTCCCGCGCCCTGCTGGCGGAAACCATCCGGGATTTTCATCTGGTGGTGGCCGAGGCCCACGAGGGCAAGCCCGGCGGGCTGGCAGGCGTGTGCGGTCTGCATCTGCTGGCTCCCGACCTGGCCGAGGTGCGCGGGCTGGCCATTCACCCGAACATGCAGGGCCGGGGGCTGGGCAAGCAGCTCGTCGAAGCCTGCGAGGCCGAGGCCCGTGCGATAGACCTCCCTGCTCTGTTTGCCTGGACCTACCAGCAGGGCTTCTTTGAAAAGTGCGGTTTTGTCCGCATAGACAAGACGAATCTGCACCCCAAGGTGTGGTCAGAGTGCCAGCGTTGCGCCTTTTTTGAAAACTGCAACGAGATCGCCATGTTCAAGGCGCTGTCGTGAGCGGGCATCTGCGGCCTGCCGCTGACCGGTGGCCAGTTACGATGGGTGACATGAAGCGAACTGTCACCCTGTTCTCACTGACGACCCTTGCCCTCAGCCTCGCCGGGGCTGCTGGCGCCCAGACGGCCCAGAAGCCGCTGAGCGCCTCGCTGCCCGCCGGCGCCCTGCTGACGCTGGAAACGAAGAATGCCGCGCCTGCCCTGCAGCGCTTTGGCGGGGCCCTGAACCGCGTGCTGGCCGCCGCCGACCTGGGTGAGGACGGCCCGGCCGAGATGGTGAGCGGCTTCCAGGCCATCGCTACCGACCTGCTGGGCCGCGAGGGTGTGGCCGGCGTGTTCGCGGTGCAGGGCAAGGGCGGCACCTTTACCCCCGAACTGCTGGCCGTAGCCCGCGCGGGTGAACTGTCGCGCGAGATGTTCACGGGCAAAAAGGCCACCGCGCGGGTGGGTAACTTCACCTTCACCCGCGACGGCGACGCGTTCGTGGGCCAGGGCGGGGGGCTGCTGTACGTGTCCACCGACAAGGCGCTGCTGATGTCGTACCTGGGGCGCCTGAGCGGCAAGGCGGCGCCCACCCTGGCGACCTCGGCGCCGTATGCGGCGGCCACCCGCGCGGCGGGCGCCAATGAACTGGGCCTGTACGCCAACTTCAGCGCCGCCGCCAAGGTGATCCGCTCGCAGCTGTCGCAGGTGTTTCTGCCCCGCCTGCTCTCGCCCGTGGTGGACGCGATTGACACGCTGGGACAGGTGGCCGGAGGCTTCACCACCACCGCCAGCGGCCTGAGCACCTCCTCGGCCCAGGTGGTCAACCCCGAGGGCAAGGACGCCCCGCTGCGCCGCCTGCTGACGGCCACCAGCGACTTTGAGGTGCAGGACATCATTCCGGCCACCGCCGAAGCCGTGCAGGCCACCGCCTGCGCCCCCGAATCCGGCGCCTACCTGGGCCGCTGGCTCACCCGCGTGGACCTGTTCGAGCCCTTTGGTTTCCTCACGGACAGCCAGCTCGCCAGTCACCTGGAGCGTTCGGGGGGGTACTTGGGCGGCGAATGCGCGCAGGTGACCCTGGCGGGCGGCACCAAGGCCAGCCTGAACCAGAATGACCCTCTGGCCAGCCTGCGCTACAGCGTGAGCTACCAGCGCGTGACCGATCAGGCGGCGGCCGAGGCCCATCTGCCCGAGTACGCCCGCAGCGTGAACGCCGCGATCCAGGGCGTGCGTGCCAGCCTGAAGGACGTGCAGGACCAGACCATGAAGCGCGTCATGGCCGACATGGACGAGGACATGATGGCCGAACTGGGCGGCGCGGGGCTGGCCGGCCTGGGCATGATGGGCGAGAGCTTCAAGCAGCTCGATACCCTGCTGGCCGGCATGAAGATGGTCTACGGCTTCCGCGACGGCTACCTCGTGACCGCCTGGAGCGACGAGGCCCTGCGCGCGGCCCTGCGCGAAGGCGGCGCCACCCTGGGCCAAAGCGCGGCCTTCCAGGGCGCGGGCCTGACGGGCAACGCGGGCTTCGGCTTTACCCCAGACCTGCCCGCCCTGAGCGGCAAGGACCTGATGGGCAGCCTGCCGGCCGAGATGCAGGACGAGGAACTGGAAGAACTGCTGGCCCCGGCCATGAACGCGGCGGCCGACCTTATCAACCGCTTTGACGGCATGACCTCACAGCGCAGCGTGACCGGGAATGTCATCATCGGCAAGGCGAGCGTGCGCTACCGCTGGTAAACCCGTGACTGGGCAAGCCAGGATGGACCGCGCGGCGCCCGGCCATGAAACGCGTCCAGCGAGGCGCGAATGGAGGGACACACATGATTAGAAAAGAGCGGGCCATCCTGGCCCTGGAAGACGGCACCGTGTACCGGGGCTACGCCTTCGGGCACCGGGGCGAAACCGTGGGCGAGGTGGTGTTCAACACCTCCATGACTGGCTACCAGGAGATCATGACCGATCCCTCGTACAACGGGCAGATCGTGACGATCACCTACCCGCATGTGGGCAACTACGGCGTGGCGATCTACGACATGGAGAGCAACAAGCCCTACGTGCGCGGCTTTATCTCGCGCGAGTTCTCGGGCGAGTACTCCAACCACCGCGCCCAGCAGTCTCTGGAAGCCTTTATGCAGCAGTACGGCGTGGTGTCCATTCAGGGCATTGACACCCGCGCGCTGGTGCGGCGCCTGCGCGAAGGCGGCGTGGTCAAGGGCGTGATCGCCCACCGCTCCTACACCCACCCCGAAGATTCCTACGGCGAATTCACCCCCGCCGAGGAACAGGTGTATGTGCAGCGCGCCCGTGACCACCAGGACATTGATGGGCACGACATGACCCGCGAGGTCACCACCGCCCTGCCCTACGCCTTTCCCACCCTGCGGCACGGCAAGCGCGTGGTCCTGATGGACTTCGGGATCAAGCACACCATCATCGAGCGGCTGGCCGAGGTGGGTATTGAGCCCATTGTGGTGCCGGCCCACACCACCCCGGCGCAGATCATGGCGCTGCAGCCGCACGGCCTGTTTCTGTCCAACGGCCCCGGCGATCCGGCCCCGCTGGAATACGCCCACAAGACCGCCTGGGAACTGATGGGCCTGCTGCCCACCTTCGGCATCTGCCTGGGCCACCAGATTCTGGGGCTCGCGGCGGGCGGCAAGACCTTCAAGATGAAGTTCGGCCACCGGGGCGGCAACCAGCCCGTGAAGAATCTGTTAACGGGCAATGTGGAGATCACGTCACAGAACCACGGATACGCCGTGGACATTGATTCGATTCCCAATGGGGCCTTTGTGGCCACCCATGTGAACCTGAACGACGGCACCCTGGAGGGCATGGCACACGCGCGCTACCCGGTGTTTTCGGTGCAGTACCACCCGGAAGCCAGCCCAGGCCCGCACGACAGCCGCTACCTCTTTGACCGCTTTATAGAAGAGATAGACGCCTTTGATGGGGGAACTGGTACCCCCATTGCCAAAGCGTCATCCGGCCGCCTTGGGGTTTGACAACCCCCCCCACGCCCGGGATGATACGGGTGGACGTACGGAGTGAGAAAGTTCATAGTGACGCCTGAGTCAGACATGAAGGTGTCAGTACTCTGAACCCTCGCTTGCGTGCCTGTCCGGAGAGACCCCGGCGGCCTTCGCCCGCTGACCGCACAACCTTATTTCTGAAGCGATGAATCACCTGGCGCAGACGGGCGCTTATGTCAGGTGAGGAGCAAGTGGCGCGACCGACAGAAGGCGGAATTGTTCCGCAGGCTGTCGGTCAACTCTTTGTTCTCGGAGGTGTGTTCTGATGCTCATGCTGCCCGCGCTTCACCCAGCCACGGTCGCCGCTTCATGCGGGGGTCGTGGCCGTTGTGGTTTGGCGTGGCGGCGCGCGGTGGCCCGCACCGCAGCGCGACCCCAGAACCCGGCCTCCCGCCCGGACCAAACGCGCAGAAGGCCCGCGCGCGTGACCGTCATTTAAGAAGCTTCGCCCCCTGCTCCCCGGAGGAAACGACATGAAGAGATCCTGGACCATCTGCACCTTGCTGGCCGCGCTGGCCGCCGGCACCGCCTCCGCTGCCGGCACCCCGGCGGGCACCGTGATCACCAACACGGCCGAGATCGTGTTCACCCCTGAAGGCGGCACGACCCCCAACCCCCCCATTCCCTCCAACCCGGTGACCACCACGGTGCTGCCGGTGCCCAGCTTCACGATTACCCCCAACGACGGCAGCGCCGACCGCACCACCCCCGACTACACCCGCCCCGGCCAGACCGCCACGGCCAAGCCCGGCGACACCGTGAGCTTCGCCTACACGCTGACCAACACCGGCAACGTGCCGGGCGAAGCCTACGACCTGACGAACACCCCCGACCCCGCCGGGGCCGTGAAGACCCCGGACAACATCCGCTTCTACGCCGCCAGCGCCGACACCAACAACGACAACACCCTGAGCGACGCCGAAATTGCGGCGGCCACCGCCATTACCTCCATTACGGGCGTGGCCATTGACCAGAGCGTGAAATTCTTCCAGGTGTACACGGTGCCCACGGCCGCCGCCAACACCGACCGCTACGGCGCCGACCCCACCGGCAACCGCCGCGACAACCCGGCCTTCAACAACGACCCCAGCGTGCCCCGTGACGCCAACAACTCCAACGTCACCACCGTGGCCCGCAATGACTCGGCGCTGATTGGGCCCAAGAGCGACCCGGACGGCAACGGCAACCCCGTGACCCCGCCCTACACCAGCCCCGAGGGCATCACCATTACCCCCAGCGCCAGCGACACCCAGACCGCGCAGGCGATTGCCACCACCACGACCATCACCTTCACGAACACCGTGCAGAACACCGGTAACCGCCCCGACGTGCTGGACATCACCACCAGCCTCGCGGGCTTCCCGGCCGGCACGACCGTGACGCTGCTGAAGCCCGACGGCACCCCGCTGACCGACACCGACAGCGACGGCACCCCCGATGTGGGCACCGTGGCCCCCGGCGCCACCGCCGACCTGCTGGTGCGCGTGACCTTCCCGGCTGGCGGCGCGCCCACCAACCCAGTGAACGCCCCCACGGTGACGGTGATCACCACCTCCAGCAACGACCCCAGCAAGAGCGACGCCACCCGCGACATCGTGAACCTGCCGGGTCTGTCGTTCGGCAACCCCACGCCCACCCCGGGCGGCAACCCGGGCACCCCCGGCACCCCCGAAACCGGCCAGCCCGGCAACCCTGGTTCGCCTGTGATTCCGCCCAGCACCTGCACCAGCACCACGGCGCCCACCCGCACCTCCATCGGCATGGAGATTGCCAACCTGGGCAGCGCCACCGACACCTTTGATGTGAGCGGCACCGCGCCCATCAAGCTGGTGGACGGCAGCACCGTGACCGTGAACGTCGTGTACTTCCGCGACAACAACGGCAACAAGGTGTTCGACGCGGGCGACACCGCCCTGACCGACACCAACGGCAACGGCGTGGCCGACACCGGCCCGCTGGCCCCCGGCGCCGAACTGAAGCTGGTGGCCGTGGTGGACGTGCCCTGCGCCGCTGCTGCGCAGACCATCACCCTGACCCAGCGCGCCACCTCGCCCACGACCGGCGTGTCGGTGCCCGACACCAACGACACCGTCGTGGTGGGCAAGACCCCGGTGGGCGCCCCCACCAAGAGCGTGGACAAGGCCGAAGCCAAGCCCGGCGAGAAACTGACCTACACGATCATCGGCAAGAACACCTCCAATGCCAACGTGACCAAGGCGTTCATCCGCGACACGCTGCCGGCCAACACCCGGTACGTAAGCTTCAGCGCCACCAGCACGGCCGCCGGCACGGTGCTGTACTCCACCGACGGTGCAAGCTGGAGCGCGGCCCCCATCGCGGCGCCCCAGAACGACGGCGTGACCGTCTACGCGGGCGTGGATACCAACAACAACGGCACCATTGACACCGGCGACATCCTGGCCCCCGGCCAGACCATCACCGGCACCTTCGTTGTCGAAGTGAAGTAAGCCTGACGTGCGGGCGCGTTCTGGTGCAGACCGGAGCGCGCCCCCCTCCCCCTGGGGGAGCCCCGACCGCTTTCTTTTTCCGCTCCCCCTGTGACCCCCAACACGAGACTGTTTTCTTTCCCCACCCTTTTTGCTCTGGGAGGCAACGTGCGCAACAACCCTTCGGTGCTCAAGACGCTCGCGGCGCTGGCGCTGGCTCTGCTCAGCCCGGCCCACGCCGCAGGCACACCCGCCGGAACGGTGATTGAAAACCAGGCCGTCCTGGAATTCACCCCGGAAGGCGGCCCGCCCACCTCGATTCCGACCCCGCCCGTCACGACTGTGGTGCAGCCGATCTGCGCCGTGAGCGTGGTGCCCAGCGGCACCGTGGCCCAGCCGGGCCAGAGCTTCACCGTGCTGCCCGGCGAGAGCGCAACCCTGCGCTACACCCTGACCAACGCGGGCAACGCCGTCAACACGGTGGGCCTGCGCACGGCCGTGGAGGGCGCTTCGCAGTTCACGCCCGGCGGCCTGGGCATCCGCGCCGACACCAACGGTAACGGCCAGCTGGACGACAGCGACGCGGCCGTGCAGAGCGTGACCCTGGCGGCCGACGCCAGCACCACCCTGTTCGTGCCGGCCACCACGGCCGCCAGCAACCGGGGCGACGCCTTCGTCAACCTGATTGCCAGCTGCGCCACGAATACCTCGGGGCGCCCCGGCGAGACCGATGACGACAACGTGGGCCGCATTCGCGTGAGCGAGCCGCCCGAGCTGACGCTGACCAAGACCTTCAGCCCGGTGAGCCCCATCTTTACCCAGAGCCTGAAGCCCCAGGCGGTGGGCACTGTGCCCGAAGTGCGCCCCGGCGAGATCACCGAAGTGACCCTGGTCGCCCGCAACACCGGCGCCGGGGCCTCGCGCCCGGTCACGGTCACCGACTTCCTGAACACGCCCGAGATGCGCGACTTCGTGTTTATCAGCGGCAGCGCGCGCGTGCTGGGCAGCGGGGTGCTGGAATACAGCGCCGACGGCACCACCTGGACGGGCACGGAGACCAGCCCCGTGGCCGCCATCCGCGTGCGTACCGAGAGCCTGGGGCCCGGCGAGACGCTGACCCTGACCTTCCGCCTACGCGCGCCCGAGGCCACGGGCACCCGGCGCAACGTGGGCCTGCTGCGCAGCGGTGACATTGCCGTGGACGCCCCGGCCGACATCACTGTGCGCTACACCCCCGCCATCGCCCTGGGGCCCATTGGCAACCCGCAGGCGCTGCCGGGCGGCGAGCTCAGCGAGGACGACAAGCAGACCAAGCAGAACGCCCTGATCGGTCAGGAGGTCTGCTTCCCGCACACCGTGCAGAACCTGGGTGACCGCCCCGACACCATCACCATCACCGGGCGCGCCGTGCGCGGGCAGGCCACCATCCGCTTCACCGAGCGCGACGGCACGCCCATCACCGAGCCCTTCCGGGTGCCGGACCTGGCCCCGCAGGCCACCAAGGACTTCAACGCCTGCTACCTGATCCGGGGCGGCAATGTCAGCTCCGCGCTGGAAGACCTGCGCATTGAGCTGCGCGCCCAGAGCAGCCGGGGTGCCCCCGACAACCTGACCATTGACGTGGTGCTGAGCGTGGCCCAGAACCTGCTGAGCCCGGTCAAGACCGGCAGCGCGGGCAGCGGCCTCGTGGCCCCGGGCCAGGAGATCACCTACACCCTGAGCTTTACCAACGCCCAGAACTTCGCCCTGACGGGCGTGGTGATCCGCGACAACCTGCGTAACCTGCGCATTCTGGATGCGGGCGGCAACCTGATCCGCACCGACGCGCTGGAGTTCATCAGCGCCGACCAGGGCGGGGTGCTGGAAGGCGAGACAGTAGTGTGGCGCTTTGCCCGCCTGAACCCCGGCGAGGCCGTGACCCTGAACCTGCGCACCCGCGTGCCCCAGAGCACCCCCGACGGCGCCCTGGCCGTGAACACCTTCACCGTGGTCAGCAACGAGGTGCCCACGCCCACGGAATCGAACCCCGTACAAAACGGCGTGTTCAACCAGGCCAACCTCACGATGGTCAAGACCAGCAGCCCCGAGCAGGTCGCCTACGGCCAGACCATCACCTACACCTTCACGGTGACCAACCGCAGCACCACGGCCGCCCTGCAGACCATCCGCGTGCAGGACACCCTGCCGGCGGGCCTGGTGTACATCGAGGGCAGCAGCCGCCTGAACGGCACGCCGATTGTGCCGACCGTCTCGGGGCGCACCTACGTCTGGGAAATTCCGGGGCTGGCCCCGGGCGCCAGCGCCGTGATCACCTTCGACGCCGAAGTGACGCCGGAGGCCGGCACCCAGATCCGCAACAGCGCCATCGCCACGGCCATCAGCAACAACGGCCAGACCCAGACGCCGGTCAGCAGCGCCGTGAACCGCATTGATCCGCTGATCTTCGGGCGCAACACCGCCGACGTGGTGGGCTACGTGTTCCTGGATACCAACCGCAACGGCATCTACGACCGGGGCACCGACATTCCCTACCAGAACGCCCGGGTGATTCTGGCCGGTGGCCGCATCGCGCTGACCGACGCCCAGGGCCGCTACCACTTCCGCAACCTCGTGGAGGGCACCCACGCCCTGCGTCTGGACCCCAACTCGGTGTGGGCCCAGAACCTCAGCGTGCCCCAGGATGCGGGGCGCCCCGGCAGCCGCCTGGTGTACGTGCGTGGCCTCACCAGCGTGGACTTCCCGCTGGCCCCCGACTACGGCGAGATTGCCGTGATCCGCGACACCACCCTGCGCGTGGCGGCCGGTCTGCCCCTGCAGACCCCGCAGACCCTGACCATCCGCAAGCAGGTGTTTGCGGGCGAGATGGCCGGCGAGTACCGCGTGCAGCTGATCCTGAGCAGCAGCGCCGACCTGAACGCCGTGCGCATTGACGATCCGCTGCCGGCCGGCGCCGAGCTGATTGACGGCCAGAACGTCCTGACCTACGACATCCTGCCGGGTGGCGAGCGAGCGGTGACCTACCGCTTCCGCTGGACCGGCGACCCCAAGGGCGCCGTCACCGACCCGACGGCGAGCTGGAGGTACTGAGTGAAACGCGCCATCACCACCCTGACGGCGGCCCTCCTCGGCTCGGCCGCAGCGCAGGAAATCGCCACCTCTCTTCCCCTGACCTCGGTGGGCAACAAGCTCATGTGGACCGTGGGCGACCAGGACCTGCGCCTGATTGTGGGGCTCAGCTCCCGCGTGCAGCTGGACGTCTACGGCGCCCAGTTCGACCCCGCCGACTATCGCACCCCCGACCAGTACGGCGACGAGAACTACGACACGGGCAAGCCCAAGGCCCCGGTCAGCTCCACCTTCACGCTGGTGAACGCCGCCGGCGAGGTCGTCAAGCAGCAGGACTTCGGCGTGGGTGCCCAGGACTGGCAGACCTTCCTGAACAGCGACCTGCCCGCCGGCACCTACACCCTGAAGGTGCGCACCCAGGGCAACGGCAAGAACACCTTCGCCTTCCGCCTGACCTCGGTGAGCGCGGCGGTGGAAGCCGATCACCTGAACGTCACCATTCGCTCCAACGACTGGGTGCCGGCGCTGAACGTGTACAACCCCGGCGGCCCCATGGGCATCCGCCTGTACGACGGTGACGGCGAGAGCGAGCTGCAGGGCGAGCTGCGCGACGCCCAGGGCAACGCCTACCCGGTCAAGATCAGCGGCGAACTGCAGTGGACCGATGTGGCCGTGCCCGAGGGCGCCGGTAACTACACCCTGTACCTGCGCCAGCCCCAGAAGACCTACCAGTGGTCGAACTCGGTGGGCTTTGAGCTGAGCACCGGCCCCATCAAGATCGTCACGGCCGACACCACGGGCCGCCTGGAGATTCAGGCCGAACTGGTGCTGCCGGACGAAACGCTGCCCACCCAGGCCACCGTGACTGTGGGCGAGCAGACCTACAACGTGAACGGCGCCGCTGGCCCCTTCACCCTGCCCGCCAAGGAATACCCGGTGAGCGCCGAGCCGATCACCGGCGCCGAGGTGACGGTCAACGCCCCCAGCGCCACCGTGGTCAAGGGCCAGACGGCGCGTGTGGCCGTGCAGGTGAGGCCCAGCGTGGACCTGAGCTTCACCGCCGACAAGCCCGAAGTGTGTGTGGGCGACGTGGTGACCTTCACCGCCCGTGCCCAGACCGCCTTCGAGCGCCAGCCGCTGCCCGCCACTCTGCGCGTGGCGCTGCCGGCCGGCTTTACCGCCAACGGGGAGACCACCGCCACCGCCCGCGTGGACGCGGCCAACCCCGGCGTCCTGACCTTTGAGGCCAAGGCCGAAGCGGCGGGCGGCGGCGAGGCCCGCGCCACCCTGGCTCCGTGGAACCAGACCCAGACCCTGGGCGTGCGCGTGCTGCCCACCGCCACGCAGATTGAGTTGCGCCGCGCCGAGCTGAGCCCCACCCTGGCCGGTGAAACGGTGACGGTGACGCTGAGCCTGAAAAACACCTCCGGGGTGAGCGCCCCCTACACCCTGAACGACGACCCCGGCGCTGCCCTGGAGGCCCTGGACCCCACCACCTTCAGCGGCGAACTGGCCCCCGGTGAGGAAAAGGTCCTGACCTACCGCGCCCGCGTGAAGGGGGACGGCGGCAGCGAAGGCCAGCTGAAAGCCACCCTGAGCAGCAGCTGCGAGAGCCAGCAGGTGGTGGGCGGCGTGCTGCGGGTGCAGACCCCGCCTGCCCCGGCCCCCACCCCGGTGGTCACCCAGACCCGCCAGAGCACGGTGCGCATTCCCTTCGACGTGCCCAGCACCCGGGGCGCCAATCAAGTCATCGTGGCGCACCAGCCCCCGGCGGGCAGCACCTACGTGCCCGGCAGCAGCCAGCTGAGTGGCCGCCCCCTGGCCGACCCGCAGGTGGGCCCCAGCGGCAAGTTCTACTGGACCACCCCCGGCGCCCCGCGCGGCGTGCTGACCTACACGGTTACCCACGAGGGCGCCCTGCCCGCGCTGGCCAGCCCCACCCTGGTGGGCAAGTCGGCAGGCGGCCTGACGGTGCTGGTGGGCGAGGGCAACCTCGACGACCTGGGGGGCCTGCGCCCCGCCGTGGACACCCAGGCCGCCGCCACCGAAAACGACGGCGCCCTGAAACTGCCGCTGGACGGCACGGTGTTCCGCGAGCGTGACCGCATTACCGTGGCGCTGGAAAGCCCCGCCGACAGCACGGCCCTGCCGCTGGTGAACGGCGTGCCGGTGGACCCCGCCACCCTGGGCCGCAAGAGCGTGGACGCCGAGCGCGGTACCCAGCGCCAGGAGTTCTACGGCATAGGGCTGCGCACCGGCGAAAACACCATCACTTTCGGGGACCAGACGGTGCGCGTGTTCCTGGCCGGCACCCCGGTGAACGCCGAACTGAAGGCCGAGCAACTGGTGGCCGACGGCGTGACCCCGCTGCGCATTGGGATTCGCCTGCTGGACGCCTCGGGCCTGACCACCGCCAGCAGCAACGTGACGGTGCAGACCAGCCTGGAACCGGCCCAGGGCGACGCCCAGCCCAGCGTGGCCAGTTATCAGGTGAAACTGGTGGACGGCGAGGGCGTGCTGGAACTGGAACCCCAGAGCGTGCCCGGCCGCTTCGACGTGAGCGTGCGCTTGGGCGACCGGGTGATCACCAAGGCCTTTGAAGCGCTGCCCAGCACCACCCGCGTGGGTATTGGCATGGTCAGTGCTGGCGTGCTGCTGGGCAGCGGCGGCGTGGCGGCTGGCGAAGCGCGCGGCGCCGCGTATCTGGAAACCCCGATTGGCGAGGGCAAGCTGTACGTGGCCGCCAACGGCGCCGTGGTGGCCGACCGCACCGCCGCCGGGCAGACCACCGTGCGCCAGGACACCGCCCACGCCCTGCCCACCACCAGCACCCTGGAGCGCTACCCCAACTACGGCGACAGCAGCACCGAAACCATGCCCCTCCAGGGCATTGACCCGGTGGCCGCCCGCTACGAGCACCCCGCTTTCAGCGTGAGCTACCGCCAGGCCCCGGTGCCGGTGGACGTGTTCAGCGTCGGGATCAACGCCACCACCCTCAGCGGCTTTACCCGCAGCAATCCGCAGGTGTCGGGCTTCGTGGCGGCGCTGCCGGGCGACCTCGTGCGCCGGACCATCGCCCCCAACGGCCTGCGCACCCTGCCGCTGGGCCAGGGCAACTTGCAGCGCGACAGCGAGAGCGTGGAACTCGTCAGCATTAACCCGCTCACCGGCGCCGAGGAACTTGTGCGGCCCCTGGTGCGCCTGCAGGACTACACCCTGGACGCGGCGTCGGGCGTGCTGTACTTCCAGCGCCCGCTGGACTTGGTCGACGCAGAGGGCCGCGAACTGCGCGTGCGCCTCAGCTACCGCCTGAATGACCCGCTGGGGGCACGCAAGCTGGCCTGGGGCGTGCAGGTGGGCGCCCGCGTGGGCGAGAACGCCCGCATTGGCGCCGCCGCCGTGAACCTGGACGGCGTAACCAGCATCGGCGTGCGGGCCCGCTACGCCACCGACACGGCCCGCGCCGATCTGCTGGCCGCCTACGCGGGCGGGGGCGTGCTGGTGAACGGCAGCGCCAGCCTGACCGGCGAGCGCTTCAGCGTGAATGCCTCGGCGCACTACCAGGACAGCAGCTACCGGGGCCTGAACGCCGCCGCGCCCGGCCTGGGCGTGAGCGCCGACGCCACCTACGAGGTCACAGACCGCTTCGCGGTGAACGCCCGCGCCGCCTACACCCGCACCCCGGGCACCGGGGGCGCACCCGAGACCACGACCGGCCACGCCGACCTGCGCGGGCTGTACTCCTTCTCGCCCTTTACGCTGGGCGCGGGCGTGCGCGTGGGCCTGGGCGCCGAGCAGGGCGTGGCGGGCATTCTGAGCGCCGGTTACACCCAGGGCGCCCTGAGCGTGACCGCCGAGCACGTGCAGCCGTTCAGTGGCAACTTGGACCCCACCAGCACCCTCAAGGCCAGTGTGCCCCTGGGCGAGAACCTCACCCTAACGGCGCGCGACGAGATCAACTGGGAAGACGGCCACCGCGCCAGCCTGGGCCTGCAGGCCAAGATGGGCATGACCAACGTGGCCGTGAACTACGACCTGCCCGGCGCCGACGGCTGGGGCAACCGCGCCCGCTTTGGCGTGGACACCCAGCTGCCCCTGAATGACACCACCACCGTCGGTCTGAACGGCAGCTATATCCTGGATCTGGACGGCGACACCCAGAACGAGGGCGGCTGGAACGCGGGCGTGGCCCTGCGCTACAAGACCGAGCGCCTGAGCGGTACGCTGGCCGCCGACGCCGCCAACACCGCCGGCAAGTTCAGCGTGGGCCTGAAGGCCGGCGCCAGCTACAGCGTGAACGACCAGCTGACCCTGGCCGCCGACGCCCATCAGGTCTTCGGCGCAGGCGCGGGCCGCCACTACGCGGCCTCGGCGGCGCTGCGCGCGGGGCCCTGGCAGGGCCTGGCGTACGTGCGCTACAAGGACGGCGCGCTGGCCGGCGGCACCCCCGAACTGATCGGGGAGGTGAACGCCGAGTACCACACGCCCCAGTACGCCCTGCGCGGCGGGCTGGCCGGACGCAGCCTGCTGGCCCAGCCCGGCAGCGCCACCTACCAGGCCTCGCTGAGCGGCACCTACTACGTCACTGACCGCCTGGGTCTGGGTCTGGCAGGACGCGCCCTGTTCCAGCCCGCCACCAACTCCACCCTGAGCAGCGTGGGCCTGGAAGCCAGTTACCGCGCCTTGCCGGGCACCTGGGTCACGCTGGGCTACAACCCCGTGGGCTTCAGCGGCATTGGCACGAATATCTACACCCGCCAGGGCCTGTACCTGCGCCTGGACCTGATGCTGGACGACAACCAGCCCAATGGCGTGAACCTCGCCGCCCCGGCCGAGGTCGCGCCCACCACCGAGGAGGGCCGCTGATGCCCCTGCACACCTGGACTCGCGCCCTGCGGGGCGTCCTGGCCCTGGGCCTGCTGGGCAGCAGCGCCGCCCTGGCCCAGGTCACGGCGACCACGACCACCCCCACCCCGGGCACCTGCACCGCCAGCGCGCCCTTCGTGCAGAGCTTTAACACCCGCGCCGCCCTGGCCGAGGTGAAAAACCACCGCTACATCAACGACGGGGATAGCGACGACAACGACGACGCCGCCACCGTCACGAACACGGACGGCACCTATACCCTGTGGGACGACATCAACCGTTCGGGCAGCGGCTTTGCGCTGTACATGAACATCGCCAACTTTGAGGGCAAGAACGGCGGTACCCTGACCACCCCGGGCCTGCTGTACGAGCAGCGCATCAACGTGCCTGCTGGCGCCAGCCTCAGCTACGAGAACTGGGTGCGCAGCCACTCCAACACCGCCACCCAGCTGCGCTACGTGTTCCGCGACAGCGGCGGCGCGGTGCTGCAGCAGACCGACGGCGCCCTGGTGACCACCGCCTACACGCTGCAGACGGTGCCCACCTTTACCAGCCCCGGTACCCAGGTCACGCTGCAGATCTACACCCTGAAAGACGGCACCAGTGCCGACACCAACGTGCTGAAGCTGGACGACCTGAAGCTGACCTGCCCGGTGCCCGCCAAGCCCAGCCTGACCATCACCAAGAGCAACAACGGGCCCTGGGTGGCCGGCCAGAGTGGCGCCAGCTACACCTTGAACGTGCAGAACACCGGCAACGCCCCCACCAGCGGCACAGTCACCGTGCGCGACCTGCTGCCCACGGGCGTGAGCACGCCCGCCTCCTTTACCCCGGCCAGCGGCTGGACCTGCACGACCAGCGGCCAGAACGTGACCTGCACCAGCAGTAGTGTCCTGGCGGCCGGCGCCAGCGTCAGCCTGCCCTTCCCAGTGACCCTGGCGGGGACCCTGTCCGGCTCCATCACCAACAAGGCCAGTGTGGGCGGCGGCGGCGACCCCGACCCCACCCCCGATCCCAGCAGCTGCACGGCCACGGGCGGGCAGTGCGCGGTGTCCACCACCACGGTGACACCGCCCACGGCGCAGCCCACCTGCCAGCAGGTGTACGCCCTGGCCGCCCCGGGCAGCAGCACCGACGGCACCGAAATCCGGCTGCTGGACGTGACCACCAACACGGTGGGTACCCTGATCGCCACCCTGCCGGGCGGCGGCACCTCGGCCACGCTGGCCATCTCGGCCGATGCCAAGCGCTTCTTCACGGCCACGGACGACGGCCGCCTGCGCGTGTACGACACCGTGACCAAGACGTGGTTCAGCGGCGGCGTGTTCAGCGGGATTTCCGGGCGCTTGGTGCGCATGGCCGTGACCAGCACGGGCATTGGCTACGCCATGGACTCGGGCGCGAACTTCTGGCGCTTCGAGACCAGCGGCGCCTACGCAGTCACCCTGCTGGGCAAGGTCACCTCCACCAGCAGCGGCGCGCCCAGCTTCCTCGACAACGGCGACTTCTTTGCCGACAACACCGGCAAGCTGTACATGGTGAGCGCCGCCACTGGCTCGGGCAGCATTGACCTGTGGCTGATTACCCCCGGCGCCAGCGTGACCGCCGAGTACCTGGGCCGCCTGAGCAACCCGTCCGAGGGCTCGCAGTTCAACGGCATTGCCGCCAGCCCCAGCGGCATCTATGCCCGCGACAACCAGGGCCGACTGGTCAAGATTGACCTCGTGAACGTGACCTACACCAGTGTGGGCACCAGCGCGCCCGGCTCCACCGACCTCGCCAGCTGCTTCTTCCCCTCGTACGCGCCCAGCCTGAACGTGGTCAAGAGCGTGCGCAAGGTCGCGGGCAGCAGCGGCGACAAGGTGCAGCCCGGCGACACCCTGGAGTACACCATCACGGTGCGCAACAGCGGCACCCTCCCGGCGGGCGGCGTGACCTTCAGTGACGCCCTGCCGGCCGGCACCACCTACGTGGCGGGGAGCGCCCGGGTGAACGGCTTTACCACCACGGTCACGGGCGGGGCCGCCACCAACCTGGGCGGCGCGGCCTACCCCTTCGCCCAGCCTGTGGGCATCTGCAGCCAGAGTGGGGCGGCCTGCACCACCCAGGTGCTGAAGATTGATTCCACCCCGAACACGCTGGACAACGAAGTGGTGGTGACCTTCCGCGTCACCGTTAACAAGCCCTTCACCCTGAACCCGGCCGAGGTGCGCAACGTGGCCGTGGTGCGCTACACCGAGGGTCCCCAGGGCGGTGTGCCCTCCAACGAAGTGGTCACACCCGTCTATCAGGTGAAGCTGAGTGTGAGCAAGACCGTGCAGAACATCACCCGGGGCGGCCCTGTGGGCACCACCTCCAGCGGCAACCCCGGCGACGTACTGGAATACTGCATCGCCACCCGTAACGACGGTAACCTGAGCGCCACCAACATCCTCTTTTCCGACAGCGTGCCCGCCAACACCGCCTTCCGCGTGGGGGCCTACGGCGCCGGGCAGGACATCCGCGTCAGCAGCCCCGCCGGCACCGTGTTCTACACGGCCGCCGCCGACGGCGACCCGGGCCTGCTCAGTGGCGGCAAGGTCAGTGTGAACGGCGGCAGCTTCGTGCTGGCCCCCGCCCAGACCGTGACCTTCTGCTTCCGGGCCACCATTCAGTAACCCCAGCCCCTCACAGATCCGGGCCGCCTGCACCTTGGGCGGCCCGGATTTATCTCTTCTGAAGTCCGGGCGAACGCCCACCGTCTGCCCGGAGAGGCTGGGCCACACTGGCGGCTGTGTTTGGGCCGGTGCAACTGGTGTGGTTCAAAAAAGACCTGCGCGTGCGCGACCACGCCCCCCTGTTTGAAGCGGCGGCGCGCGGCCCGGTGCTGCCCGTGTACATCTACGAGCCGGAACAGGTGCACCACGAGGAATTTGACGGCCACCACCTGCAGTACCTGAACGGCTGCCTGGCCGAACTGGACCTGCGCCTGCGCGCGCTGGGCACGCCGCTGGTGGTGCGGGTGGGCGAGGCGGTGGCGGTGCTGGACGAACTGCGCGAGGCTCACGGCGTGGGGGCGGTGTGGGCCCACGAGGAAACTGGCAACGGCGTGAGCTTTGCCCGTGACCGCCGCGTGCGCGCCTGGGCGCGGGCCCGGGGGCTGCCCCTGCACGAACTGCCGCAAAACGGGGTGGTGCGGCGCCTGAAAAACCGCGACGGCTGGGCCGCCACCTGGGAAGAGCGCCTGGGTGCGCCGCAGGTGCCCGTGCCCCCGGCCCTGCGCGGCACCGACGCCGAGCCCGGCAGCCTGCGCGACCACGCCGACCTGGGGGTGCCCCCCAGCGCCAAGGCCATTCCCCCGGCCGGGCAGGCGTATGCCCACGAGAACCTGCAGTCCTTTCTGACGGTGCGCGGCGTGAACTACATGCGCGAGATGAGCAGCCCCCTGAGCGCCGAGACCAGCTGCTCGCGCCTCAGTGCGCCGCTGGCCTACGGCACGATTTCGCTGCGCGAGGTGCTGCAGGCCACCCGGCAGCGGCTGGCCGACGTGAAGGGCGACCCCGGGGCCGACCCACGCTGGGTGCGCTCGCTGCGGTCCTATGAATCGCGGCTGCACTGGCACTGCCATTTCATGCAGCGGCTGGAATCCGAGCCGGACATGGAGTTTCGCAACCTCAACCGCGCGCTGGACGGCCTGCGGGAGAACGACTGGAACGAGGAGCATTTTGAGCGCTGGTGTGCGGGCCAGACCGGCTTTCCGCTGGTGGACGCCTGCATGCGGCTGCTGCGCGCCACCGGCTGGCTGAACTTTCGCATGCGGGCCATGCTGGTGTCGTTCGCCACGCAGCACCTGTGGCTGCACTGGCGCCGCCCCGGGCTGTTCCTGGCCCGGCAGTGGCTGGACAACGAGCCCGGCATCCACTGGTCGCAGATGCAGATGCAGGGCAGCACCGTGGGGATTAACCGCGTGCGCATTTACTCGCCCACCCGGCAGGCGCGCGAGCAGGACCCGCAGGGCGAATTCATCCGCCGCTGGGTGCCGGAACTGGCCGACGTGCCCGGCGATTTCCTGCACGCGCCCTGGGAGTGGACCGGGGCCACGCGCCTGGCCTACCCGCCGCCCATCGTGGATGAGCACGCAGCCGGACGCCGCGCGCGGGCGCGGATTTACGCCGCGCGCACCTCGCCCGCCTTTGAGGTGGAGGCGCGGCGGATTTACGACCGCCACGGCAGCCGCAAAAAGGCGGTGGTCCGAGCCGAAAGAAAAGCGCAGGGCCTGCCCGAAAAACGCGCCAGCAAAACGCGGCAGACTGCGCAGCAAAGGAGCCACCCCATGTCCGACCAACCTGACCTGTTTGGCCTGAAGCCCACGCCCGACACTCCCAAAGCCATCCTGCCGGCGGGGCTCCCCGAATCCTGGCAGCAGGCGCTGGGGGGCGAATTTGCCGCGCCATACTTTCATGAGCTGAAAGACTTTCTGGTGCACGAGCGCCGCGAGCACCATATTTTTCCCCCTGCCCCCGATGTCTTCAACGCCCTGCGCTTTACGCCGCTGGAAGACGTGAAGGTGCTGATCCTGGGCCAGGACCCCTACCACCGCCCCGGGCAGGCGCACGGCCTGAGTTTCTCGGTGCGCCCCGGCGTGACGATTCCGCCCAGCCTGCGCAACATCTACAAGGAACTGAAAGAGGACATCCCTGGCTTCACCCCGCCCCGCCACGGCTACCTGAAGCACTGGGCCGACCAGGGCATTCTGCTGCTGAACGCCGTCCTGACCGTGCGCGAGGGGCAGGCCAACAGCCACGCGAACAAGGGCTGGGAGCACTTCACGGACGCCGTGATTCGGGCCGTGAACGCCAAGGAGGAACGGGTGGTGTTCGTGCTGTGGGGCGCCTACGCCCGCAAGAAAAAGAAGCTGATCACAGGCCCGCAGCACGTGGTCATCGAGTCCGCCCACCCCAGCCCCCTCAGTGAGGCCAAATTCTTCGGTTCGCGGCCCTTTTCGCAGGTGAACGCGGCCCTGGAAGACGCCGGGCGCGGCACCATTGACTGGCAACTGCCCCAGAAGGCCGAGGAATGACCCCGGAGCGCCGATGAGCAGCCGCACCGATCTGCTGCAGGAGGAATACCTGCGCCGCGAGGGCAACGACCCCAAGGCCTTCCGCTACTTCTGGCCCGATGGCACCCCCTACGAGGACGAGGACGGCATCGCCCGGATCGCCAAGCTGGCGGTGCCACCGGCCTACGAGGGCGTATTCGTCTCGCCCTATCCCGACGCGGAGTTGCAGGCATTTGGCCGCGACGCGGCCGGGCGACTGCAATACCGCTACCACCCGGACTTCGTGCAGGCGGGCGCGCTGAAAAAGTGGCAGCGCCTGACCCGCTTTGCGGGCGCCCTGGGCACCCTGAAAACGGTGACGGGCGCCGACCTGCGCGCCCAGGGCCTGCCGCCGCGCAAGGTGGCCGCCCTGATGACCCGGCTGCTGCATGTGGCCCGCTTCCGGGTGGGCAGCGACGACTACGCGCGCAAGCACAAAACCTACGGCCTCAGCACCCTGCGCCAGCGCCACGTGCAGGTGCAGGGCAGTACTGTGACCTTCCATTTCAAGGGCAAGCACGGCATCACCCAGCACAAGGCCACCACAGACCGCACGCTGGCGGCCAACATCTCGCGCCTGCTGGACCTCCCCGGGCCCTGGCTGTTTCAGACGGTGGACGCGGAGGGCACGCGGCGCCGCATCCGCTCCGGCGAACTGAACGCTTACCTGCGCGAAGTCATTGGCCCCTTTACCGCCAAGGATTTCCGCACCTGGGGCGGCACGCTGCTGGCCGCCGAATTCCTGGCCGAAGCCGGGGTGGCCGACACGGAGCGGCAGGCCCGCAGGACGCTGGTGGAGTGCGTGAAATACGTGGCCAGCGACCTGGGCAACACGCCCGCCGTGACGCGCAGCAGCTATATCTGCCCCGTGATTTTTGACCGTTACCTGGACGGCAAGGTGCTGGACGACTACGAGCCCCGCGCGGCCCGGGGCGAAGCCGCCCTGGACGGCCTAACCCGCAGCGAGGCCGCCCTGAAGCGGCTGCTGGAGAGCGAAAAGACGCTGCGCGTGCCCCGTCCACGCCGCCAGCCGAAAGAGGCCGCGTGACCCAGGGAGGCTGGCCGCGCGCCTTCGCCCGCACGCTGCTGGGGCTGGCGCTGATCGGCGCGGGTGTCAGCCACCTCACCACGCTGCGCCAGGACTTTCAGGCCCAGGTGCCGGACTGGGTGCCGCTGGACAAGGATTTTGTGGTGCTGGCCTCCGGCGTGGTGGAAATCGGCCTGGGCGCCGCCCTGCTGGCCCTGCCCCGCCAGCGGGTCACGGTGGGGTGGGTGGTGGCCGCCTTTTTCGTGGCTATCTTCCCTGGCAACATCTCGCAGTACCTCACCCGCACCGATGCGTTTGGGCTCAACACAGATCAGGCGCGGCTGACCCGCCTGTTTTTTCAGCCGCTGCTGGTGCTGTGGGCCCTGTGGTCCACCGGGGCATGGCCCAGGCCGCGCGCCGGGGGGCGCTGACCAGGCAGACAGGAAGCTGGCTGGTGCCGGCTCATGCTGAGGTGGCATGGACCTCAGCAGTGCCCACGGCCCCTCAGCGCGTGGCGTGCAGCCGCTGCGCCGTGTTCCACACGTAGCGGGCGATCTGCGGCAGCTGCCGCTCTATGTCCGGGCTGTCCACCACATCCGAGCCGTGGTTGAAATAGGCGTAGGCGAAGGTTTCGCCGCCCGGCAGCTGCAGCAGGCCGCTGAGGGTCACCAGCCGCCAGCCGCTGCCCGCCTTGCTGCCCCAGTACCGGTACGTCACCCCTTTGGGTGCGCAGCAACTCTGGGCCAGCAGACGGCGAAACAGGTTGGCACTCTGGGGGCTGAGCCCGCCGCGCAGGTGGAGCCGCGCGACCAGCGAGGCCCACTCGCGCGGGGTGCTGCGGTTTTGCAGCGCCACGTCCAGCTGCGGGCTGTAGGCCGGGCTGCGAAAATAGGCTTCCAGGTCACTCTGCACCCGCTCTGGGCTCAGGCGCAGGCTGGCCTGCACGGCCTGGGCGGCGGCCCCGGCCTGCGCCGCTTCAGGCAGGGTCAGTAGTGTCTGGGCCCAGGACAGGGTGTCTGGGCCGTAGACCTCGGGGATCAGGCCCGCCTGGGCCGCCCACATGGTTTTGGTGGTCACCTGCACGCGCGTGGCGCAGGTGCCAAACCCGCGCGCCGCCGCCTGCAGCCGCTCTGGGCCCACCGCCAGCTGCACGATGTCTGAAGCCGTGTTCTCACTGCTGACCACCATCTGGGTGGCGAGGTCCAGCAGGGTGCGGTTTCCGGGGCGGTAAAACTCAATAGAGCGGTTGCTGGTCGTGACCGCCAAGCGGGTGTTCAGGTTCAGGCGCCCGGCGTCCACATCGCGCAGCGCGGCCCACAGCGTCAGCTGCTTGAAGGTGCTGGCCAGCGGAAACAGGGCGTCCGGCTGGTGCGAGACCACCTTCAGCGGCGCCAGCGTCTTCGGGTCCAGCTGCGCCATGTAAAAGCCCACCTGTCCGGTGGCAAAGGCCGGGGGCACGTAGGGGACGCTCTGGCCGCCCTGGCCCAGCGCACACGGCCCCGCCAGCGGCGGCTCGTACTCGGTCCACGTGTCGGCCGGGTACAGGTCCAGCACCAGCCGCCGCCCCGCCGCGCCCGGCGCCGGGGCCAGCAGGGTCACGTTCAGGCGCAGCGCCTTGCCCTGCAGACTGGTCAGGGTGACCGTCTGGGGGGCCACCACGGCCTGCACGCTGTCGCCGGGCACCTCGAACGTGAAGGTGCTGGCGGGCAGCGCCGCGCCACTCAGCCGCACCCGGACCTCGCCGGGCTGGCGGTCTATGGTCCAGCTCGCGCGGCCGGGCAGGTCGTACACCAGGCGCTGGTACTGCTCGTGCCAGCCCATGCGGGGAGGGGGCGCGCTCTGGGCGGCGGCGGGCCCCGGGGCCCAGAGGGTCAGCCCCAGCAACGCAGGCAGAAGAAAAGGCAGGCGCACGAGCCGCATGATAGGGGGACAGGTCCCGTCTGCTGCGCTGGGTTGCGCGGCCTGTCTCAGGTGCGCTCGGTCAGCCCCGCCCGGTCCAGAGCGGTCACGGTGCGCCCCTGCCACTGGATGAGCCCCAGGCGGTACAGCTCGCCCAGCTTGCGGCTCACGATCTCCGGCACGGTGCCCAGCAGCGCGGCCAGTTCGCTGTTGGTGGGTAGGGGGTGGGGCAGGGCGCAGGCCAGCAGATAGGTGCACAGACGCTCGCCCACCCCGCTCAGCACCAGGGCTTCCAGGCGGCGCTGGCTGTCGGCCGCGCGCCGGGCAAGGTGGCGAAGGGCCGAGGCCGCCAGCGCCGGGTCACGCGTGACCTCACGCGTCAGGGCCAGGGCGGGTAGGGTCAGCAGGAGGGTGGGCGTCAGCGCCTGTGCGTGCGCGGTCTGCGCCTGCCCGCCCAGCGCTGCCGCCAGTTCTACCGGCTGGTGCGCGCCGTCCAGCCGCAGGGTCAGTTCGCGCCCGCCCGCGCCCACCACGTACACCCGCACGCTCCCGTCGGCCACGATGAAGAGGGTGTCCACGGGGTCGCCCACACGGAACAGGGGCTGGCCCCGGGCCAGGGTCAGCGGCGCGGCCTGCCCCGCCAGCGCGGCCAGGGTGCCCGGGGCCGCCCCCGAAAACGGCGGGGTGCGGCGCAGCAGGCTCAGGGCGTCGGGCACGGGGCCATGCTGGCACAGGGCGCTGGCGCGAAGAAGCGCGTGTCGGTCAACGGCGGTGGCATGGGCGCCGTGGAGGGGCGCGGTCCGTCCCAGAGTGGAACGGGCCGTCACGCTCAGCGGAAAAAGGCGCGGTTGAACTCGGCGGCGTCCCGGTGGGCTTCGGGCAGGTCTGGGGCGAAGAAGATGGCCCCGACAGGGCACGCGACCGCGCAGGCCCCGCAGTGGATGCATTCGTCCGGGTCGATCACGAACTGCTCGCCAGCGTCGTGAATGCAGGCCACCGGGCACACCTGCACGCAGGCCCCGTCGCGAACCCCGGCACACCGCGAAGTGATCACGTAGCTCATGCGCCCCAGCCTGCCGCGCCCGGGCGACCCCGGCCATGACTTTGGTCAAGGCGGGGCCGCAGGGTGAATGGCAGAGCCCAGCCCGGGTTCGTTAAGCTGCCCGTATGCCTCCTGCCGACGCGGGCCCCGACCCCTCGCCCAACGGCGCCGGGCTGGCCGAGGCGGTGCTGGGCGTCACCGATACGCTAGTGGTGGTGCTGGACCCGGCCGGGCGCGTGGTGCGCTTCAACCCGGCCTGCGAGCGCCTGACAGGCCTGACTTTCGAGGAGGTGCGTGGGCAGGTGCTGTGGCCCTTTGTGCTGGCGCCCGAGGAAGTGGCCGGGGTCACGGCGGCCTTCGCGGCGCTGACAGCGGGGGATTTCCCAGGGCGATACGAGAACCACTGGCGGGCGGCGTCCGGCGAGCGGCGCTACATCCTCTGGTCGAATACCGCCCTGCTGGACCCGGCCGGCGAGGTGGCGCTGGTGGTGGCCACCGGCATGGACGTGACCGCCGAGCGGCAGGCCGAGCAGGCCCGCCAGGAAAGCGAGGCGCAGTTCCGGGTGGTGTTCGACCAATCGGCCGACGGACTGGTGCTGCTGGACCCGCACGACCCCCAGGTGCCCTGGCGCATCGTGGACTGCAACGCGGCGTTCTGCGCCATGAACGGCTACGCCCGCGAGGAACTGCTGGGCCAGTCCATCGACCTGCTGCACCCCGAACCGCTGATGGCGCGCCGTGGCCCAGAACTGCTGGCCTGGATTCGCGCCCAGCAGCCGGTCCACGGCGAGGGTGAGCACCGCCACAAAGATGGGCATGTGTTCCCCGTGGAAACCGCCAGCAGCACCGTGCTGGTGGGCGGGCGCGAACATGTGCTGGGCCAGGACCGCGACATCTCCGGGCGGCGTCAGGCGCAGGCGCAACTCGAAGCCCTGGCCGAACGCCTCGCCTTTGAAGCGCAGCACGACGCCCTGACTGGCCTGCCCAACCGCGCGCGGCTGCTGGACCGTCTGGCCCTGGAGCTGCGCCGCGCCGAGCGCACGGGCCGCGCCGTGGCGGTGATGTTCATTGACCTGGACGGCTTCAAGCGGGTGAACGACACCCTGGGTCACGCGGCGGGCGACGCCCTGCTGCGCGAGGTGGCCGCCCGGCTGCAGGCGTGCGTGCGCCCCAGCGACACCGTAGCCCGGCTGGGCGGCGACGAGTTCGTGGCGGTGGTCTCCGATCTGGAGAGCCCTCAGGACGCCGCGCGGGTGGCGGGGCGGCTGCAGGCGGCCCTGGCCCCGCCCGTGGTGCTGGGCGGCACCCCCCTGAGCGTGCGCAGTTCGCTGGGCATTGCGCTGCACCCCCCCGACAGCGCCGTGCCCGACGATCTGCTGCGGCAGGCCGACATGGCGATGTACCAGGCCAAGCGGGAAGGCAAGAACGCCACGCGCTTTTTTGCGCCCACCCTGGACACCGCCGCCCACACCCAGCTGCGCATTGAGGGCCGCCTGCGCCGCGCGCTGGAGGCCCCGGCGGCAGGCGGGCTGCACCTGCACTACCAGCCGCAGGTGGACGCCCGCAGCGGCGCCCCGGTGGGCTTCGAGGCCCTGCTGCGCTGGACCGACGCCGAACTGGGCGCCGTGTCCCCGGCGCGCTTTATTCCGGTGGCCGAGGACTCCGGGCTGATCTCGGCGCTGGGCGCCTGGGTGCTGGACGAGGCCTGCCGGCAGGTGGCCGCCTGGGGGTTGCAGGTGCCGGTGGCGGTGAATGTCTCGCCGCTGGAGGTCTCGCAGGAAGAGTTTCTGGGCACGGTCTACGCCACCCTGCGCCGCCACGGCCTGGGTGGGCCGGCCATCAAGCTGGAACTCACCGAGCGGCTGGCGGTGCGCGACCTGCAGCTGGCGGCGCGGCGCCTCTCGCAGCTGCGGGCGCTGGGCGTGCACCTCTCGCTGGACGATTTCGGCACCGGGCAGTCCTCGGTGTCCACGCTGCTGCACCTGCCAGTGGACGAATTGAAGCTGGACCGCTCCCTGATTCTGGGCGTGGCCGATTCCGCGCTGGACCGGCGGGTGGTGGGCGCGCTGCTGGCCCTGGCACGCGGCCTGAACCTGCGCGTGGTGGTCGAAGGCGTGGAAACCCAGGCCCAGCTGGCCGCCCTGCGCGACCTGGGCTGCGAAACCGTGCAGGGGTACCTGACCGGCCGCCCCGCGCCGCCAGAGGCCCTGGCCAGCGTGGTGGCCCAGGCCCGCTGAGGGCAGTCCTGGGGGCAGCCATTCAAGAGTGGGAGCCGCTTTGAAGTGAGGCGGGAAGGTGCTGAGCGGAAGGTCGGCTGGGACACTGGGCCCACTCACCCGCTGCGGCGCCGCTGTCCGGGTAAGGACACACCGGCTGTGTCGCGTCGCACTCTGTAGAACGCAGAACCTGTTCGCGCCCCTGCGATGACAAGAGTTATGGCATCTCAGCGAAGCGATGGGGAAATCGCTCCATCAGCTGTGAGGGCTCCAACTCAGTGTTCTCCCCGCTTAAAGACAGGACAGACGGCCCCGGTCTCTTCCTGCCAGCTTAGTCCCGGCGCACCACGTCTGCCCCCAGGGCGGCCACGTTGGGCTTGCCGCATAGGGCCAGGGCCAGCCGGAATTCTTCGTGCAGCAGGTCCAGGGTGCGGGCCACGCCGGCCTCGCCCCCGGCGGCCAGTCCCCACAGCGCCGCCCGGCCCAGGAACACGGCGCGGGCGCCCAGGGCCACGGCTTTCAGCACATCGGTACCCCGGGTCACGCCGCCGTCCAGATACACCTCGGTGCGCCCGGCCACCGCGTCCACGATTTCGGGCAGGGCTTCCAGGCTGCTCACGGTGGTGTCCAGCTGGCGCCCCCCGTGGTTGCTGACCCACACGTGTGCGCCGTGGTCGGCAGCCAGCGCGGCGTCTTCAGCGGTCAGAATGCCTTTCAGGACAATAGGCAGCCGGGTCTGGGCGCGCAGCCAGTCCAGGTCATTCCAGGTAAAGGTCTTGTCCACCAAGTGGGCAAAATAGTTCGCCAGTTGCGAGCCGGTGTCGGTTTCCACCCCGGCCAGCCATTCGCGGGGCCCCACGTTGGGCGCGTGCAGGTGGGGCGGCAGGGCAAAGCGGTGGCGCTCATTGTCCTCGCGGCGGCCCAGGTACGGCGCGTCCACGGTAAAGACCAGTGCCCGCGCGCCGCTGGCCTCGGCCCGCTGGATCATGCCCTGGCTCAGCGCCCGGTCGCGGCACAGGTACAGCTGAAACCACAGCCGCCCGCCCGCCGCCTGCCCCACCTCTTCTATGGGCGTGTTGGAAAAGGTGCTCAGGGTCATTACGCTCTGCGCGTGGGCAGCGGCGCGGGCGGTCGCACGTTCGGCCTCGGCGTGGGCCAGGCCGTGAAAGGCGCTGGGGGCAATGCCAATCGGGCTGCGCAGCGGCAACCCCAGCACCTGGGTGGAGGGGTCCACCGTTTCCACATCCACCAGCACGCGCGGGCGTAGCCGCAAGCGGGCGTAGGCCGCGCGGTTCTCGCGCAGGGTGTGCTCGTCGTTGGCGCCGCTGGCGTAGTATTCCAGCGCATTCTGGTCCAGCGCCGCGCGCCCCAGGGTCTCCAGGTCGGCCAGATTGATCGCGGTGTCCAGGCTGAGGGGTACGTCGGCGTGGGGCATGGGTCAGCGTACCGCGTGGGCTTTTCGGGTAGGGCCACGCCTCTCCAGGCCCCAGTGTTACTCTGGTTCATGTCCACCTTCCTCATCCTGGCTTTGCTGATGCTTGTCCCGGTCTGGCTGCTGCGGCGGTGGACCAAGGTTCGCCCGGAGCTGGAGCAGAAGGGAAGGTCGGTGGACCCGCTGACCGGCGCACTGTATGCCGGGGGCCAGAGGCAGGCGCGCGAAGGCCTGAACGACCGCCTGGGCTGAGCGCGGGCCGCCCGGTGCGATGGTAAGCGCCCTGACGGCGACTTCGGGCCCGTGGCCCCATCCTCCCCCCATGCCGCCGCGCCCCCTTCCCGCTGGTCCTGGTCAGGAAAGCGTCTGGGCCTATCCGCGCCCGCCCCGGCTGGAACACACGTCACGCCGACTGCAGGTGTGGCTGGGTGGCATGCTGGTGGCCGACACCACCCAGGGCTTTCGCGTGCTGGAAACCAGCCACCCGCCCACCTATTACCTGCCGCGCGCGGCTTTTGTGGCCGGGGTGCTCTCGCCCGCGCCGGGCCGCAGCGTGTGCGAATGGAAGGGCGAGGCCTCGTACTGGACCCTGAGCATGGGAGGCCGCTGTGAAGTCGCTGCCGGCTGGAGTTACGAGCGCCCCACGCCCGCTTTTGCGCCGCTGGCCAGGGCTGTGGCGGTGTATGCCGGGCGCATGGACGACTGCCGCGTGGACGGCGTGCGTGTAACCCCACAGCCCGGCGGCTTTTATGGCGGCTGGATCACGCCCGATGTGGTGGGGCCCTTCAAGGGCGAACCGGGCACCTGGGGCTGGTAAGGCAAGAGGGCTGGCCGGGGCCTCTGCTGAACCCCTCGCCGCCCTTGCTACCCTGACCCCATGACAGACGCTGCGGTTCGCGCAAAACTCTCGGCCCTGGCTCCGGCGCTGCGGCACTTTCATTCCGCGCTGCTGGACGTGGCCAAGGGCGAATACGAATTCATGCACGGGCCAGTGAAAGGCCCCTTCGAGCTGTATTCCCTGGTGATGAACCACCCGCAGTTTCAGTGGCTGCGCCCCCTGTCGGGCCTGATGGCCACGCTGGACGAGGTGCTGGACGCCAAGGACCAGACCCTCAGCGAGCGGAACATCACGGACGTGCGTCAGGCCCTGGGCCTGCTGTTTGCCGACACTGACACCCGCTTTGCCGACTTCCGGGCCGGGTACGCCCGCGCCCGCAGTGACCACCGCGTGCGCGAGACAGAAAGCAAGTGGCGCGAACTGCTCTCCGGCCACGAGGCCTGAGGCGCCTGCCTTGAAGCTGGTGGTGGGCCTGGGCAACCCAGGCGCCGGGTACGCCCAGACCCGGCACAACGTGGGCTGGCTGGTGGTGGATGAACTGGCCCGCCGCGCTGGGGCGACATGGCGCAAAGAGGGCAAGGACGCCGAGGTGGCCGAGGTCCGGCTGGGCCCGGCCCCCGGTGAAAAGGTGCTGCTGGTCAAGCCACAGACCTTCATGAACGCCTCGGGCAAGGCGGTGGTGCCGCTGCTGTCCTTTTACAAGCTGGACCCCGCCGCGCTGCTGGTGGTGCAAGACGACCTCGACAGCCCCTTTGGCCTGCTGAAATTTCGCATGGGCGGGCGCCACGGCGGCCAGAACGGGGTGCGCGACATCATCCGCCTGCTGGGCCACGACGCCTTTCCCCGCCTGAAAATCGGCATCAACCGTCCGCCCAGCGGCTGGGCGGTGAGCGACTGGGTGCTCAGCAAATGGCAGGCCGAGGAAGCGCCGACCGTGGCCGAACTGGTGCGCCTGGGCGCGGGTGCGGTGGAGGTGTGGGCCGTGGCTGGGCTGTCCGAAGCACAGGGACAGTTCAACGGCACCGACCTGCGCCCGAAGCCGCCTGCCCCCCCAGCAGCGGTCCCGGAGCCGACAGGGGGGGCGCATACTGAGGGCCGTGCCGAAAACCAAGAAGAAGGCTGAACTGCCCGCCCCCCAGGCCACCACGCCGGAGTTGCGGCTGGACCTCCTGATGGCCCTGTCCGACCTGCCCGGCGTGCCTGGGCAGGAAGACGCCGTGCGCGACTTCGTCTTGCAGGAATTGCAGGGCCTCGCCGACGAGGTGCGGGTGGACGCCCTGGGCAACGTGATTGCCCGCCGCGCCGCTCGCAAGAGTCAGAAAGGCGAGCGCCAAGAGCGCGTGATGATCGCCGCCCACATGGACGAGATTGGCTTTCTGGTGCGCTTTATTGACGCCCAGGGCTACCTGCGCGTGCAGGCGCTGGGCGGCTTTGATCCCCGCAACCTGTTCGCCCGCAACGTCACGGTGCACACCCGGGGCGGGCCCCTGAGCGGCATCCTGACCCCCGGTGGCAAGCCCGTGCACATCGCCGGCCCCGAGGAGCGCAAGAGAATCCCCGAGGTCCGCGAGTTCTTCATTGATCTGGGCCTGGGCGCCGAGGACGTCAAGGCCCAGGTGCGGGTGGGCGACATGGTCACCCTGGACCAGACCGCCCGCCGCGTGGGCAATCTGGTGTGCGGCAAGGCGATGGACGACCGCGCCAGCGTGTTCCTGCTGCTTGAAACCCTGCGCGCGCTGAAAGACACCGCGCCGAAACACGAGGTCATTGCGGTGTTCAGCACTCAGGAAGAGGTGGGCCTGCGCGGCGCCGTGACAGCGGCCTACGGCGTGCAGCCCACTGTGGGCATCGGTCTGGACGTGACCCTGGCCGTGGACACCCCTGGCGCCGCCCCCGAAGACGCCGTGACCCGCCTGGGCGAGGGCATTGGCATCAAGGTCTTTGACTCCACCATGATCTCGCACCGCGCCCTGGTGGACCAGTTCTGGGATCTGGCGCAGAAGGGCGGCATTCCCGCCCAGCTGGAAGTGCTGCCCCTGGGCGGCACCGACGGCGCGGCCATTCAGCGCAGCAGAGGGGGCGTGCCCAGCGTGACCCTCAGCCTGCCCACGCGGTATATCCACACGGTGGTGGAAGCCGTGCAGGTGGACGACCTGCGCGCTGGCCTGAACCTGCTGCTGGCCTACCTGCGTTAAGGCCGCGACAGTACGCTAAGGCATGGCAAAGGGCAAACGGGGTGGCTGGCTGGGCTGGGTGCTGGGGGCAGCGGCGCTGGGTGGTCTCTGGTGGCTGGCCCGGCCCGGTGAGGAGGGGCGCGTCTTTGCTGGACTGGACTATGAACAGGAGAATGAGGAGGTCTGTGCTGCTGGGCCGGGCCGCCTGATCTTCAGCGGCGAGCCCAGCCTGGACGGGGTGGGCACCCTGATAGGCATCATGTCGAAGAATGCAGACCGCGCCCAGGCCACGCTCTCCCCCTGGCGGAGCGTGACCCTCTTCGACAACATCCTGGCCCACGAAGCCGACTGGACCCGTGAAGGCCAGCAGTACGCGGTGCGCGTGGTGGGCCCAACCCCGCTGGATGACGACGCCACGATCTGTTTATTTGGCCTGGACTGAGCCTCGCTGTCACACCGGCTGCTCTACGGGCCCCAAAGCTCAAGCTTCCCGCAAATGGCCCTCCCTGGCAACAGGCGGGGCCAGCGCGCGTAATAGGCGCATGGAACTGCTCTCGGGGCTGCTCTCCTCGCTGGGCCTGTCGGGGGCGGCGGGCCTGAACGCCTATATTCCGCTGCTGCTGGTGGGCCTGCTGGACCGCTTTGGGGTCCTGAATCTGAATGCGCCTTACGACCTGCTCTCGAACCCCTGGGTGCTGCTGGGCATTGGGGTGCTGGGCGCCCTGGACTTCGTGGGGGACAAGATTCCCGGCGTGGACCACGCGCTGCACCTGCTGGGCGGCGTGGTGAACACGGCGGCGGGCGCCATTCTGTTCGCCGCCCAGACCGGCGTGGCCGACATTCCCCCGGCCCTCAGCCTCGCGCTGGGCGTGCTGGTGGCAGGTGGGGTCCACGCCACCCGCACGGCCGCGCGCCCTGTGGCCACCGCCACCACGGCTGGCCTGGGCAATCCGGTGGTCAGTGGCCTGGAGGACGCCACCAGCCTGCTCATGAGTGTGCTGGCCGTGTTCGTGCCCCTGCTGGCGGTGCTGCTGCTGGCCGCGCTGGTGGTGGTGGCCTACCGCTTCTGGACCCGCTGGCGAACACGCCGCCTGATCTGAACCAGCCAAGGCGAGAAAGGGGAGGGGAGAGGTCCAGAGGGCCTCTCCTTTCGTGTGGGCTGTGGAGGCACCAGCGCGCACAGCTAGGGGTACCCATCGGCCTTTTCTTCCCCCATTCCTGCAATCCGTCTCAGAAATCTTGCACAAATGTCCAGACTAATCCTGACACCTTGCGCAAATCTTTCTAAGCTGGCGGTATGCAGGGATGCGAACACTGCAAATTGGCATGGAAAAAGGAGACGCCATGAAATTGGTCACGGCAGTCGTGCGCCCAGAACGGGTGCAGCAGGTCAAAGAGGCGCTGTTTCAGGCGGGCATCAGCGGGATCACGCTCTCGCGGGTCAGCGGCCACGGCGGCGAACAGGAAATCGTGGAGCACTACCGGGGCACCCGCGTGATGGTGGAATTCCGCGACAAGGTGGAAATCCGCATGGCCCTCAGCGAGCCCTTCGTGCAGGTGGCCATTGACGCGATCTGCAAGGGCGCGCGCACCGGCGAGGTGGGCGACGGAAAAATCTTCGTGCAGCCGCTGGAGCAGGTCTACCGCATCCGCACCGGCGAGCGGGACAACGCCGCCCTGACCCCCGTCACCGAAACCAAGCTCACGCCCGTTTAAAGGGCATTAGGAGGACATGCCATGCTCAAGACCCTCTTGCCCCTGACCGTACTGCTGGGCGGCGCAGCCCTAGCCCAGACCGAGGCCCCCAAGCTGGACAGCGGCGACACTGCCTGGATGCTGGTGGCCTCGGCCCTGGTGCTGCTGATGACCCCCGGTCTGGCCTTTTTCTACGGCGGCCTCAGCCGCACCCAGAGCGTGCTGAACACCATGATGATGAGCATGGTGTCCATTGGCCTCGTCGCCGTGCTGTGGCTGCTGGTCGGCTACTCGCTGGCGTTTGGCGAAGGCGGCAACGCCCTGGTGGGCTCGCTGGTGCACGTGGGCCTGGATGGTCTGGCGGGCGGCCTCACAGGCACCATTCCCACCTACGTCTTTGCGGCCTTTCAGGCCATGTTCGCCATCATCGCTGTGGCGCTGATCAGCGGGGCCGTCATTGAGCGCATGCGCTTTGGCGCCTTTGTGCTGTTCGGGGCGCTGTGGAGCCTGCTGATTTACGCACCGCTGGCCCACTGGGTCTGGAGCGCCGACGGCTGGCTGTTCAAGCTGGGCGCGCTGGATTTCGCGGGCGGCACCGTGATTCACATTGCGGCTGGGGTGAGTGGCCTGGTGGCCGCCGCCGTGCTGGGGGCCCGCCTGGGCTTCCCCCGCACCGCCCACGTGCCGCACAACGTGCCTTTCGTGCTGCTGGGCGCGGGCCTGCTGTGGTTCGGCTGGATGGGCTTTAACGCCGGCTCGGCGCTGGCCGCCAACCAGACGGCCGCCCTGGCCTTCATCACCACCCTGATCGCCCCCGCCGCCGCCATGCTGACCTGGCTGGGTCTGGAAAGCGTGCGCACTGGCAAGCCCACCGCTGTAGGCGCCGCCACCGGCTTGGTGGTGGGTCTGGTCGCCATCACCCCCGCCTGCGCCTTTGTCAGCCCCGCCGCCTCGGTGCTGGTGGGCGCGCTGGGTGCGGCTGCCAGCTTCGCCGCCGTGCAGTTCAAGACCCGCCTGAAGGCCGACGACGCCCTGGACGTCTTTGCCTGCCACGGCGTGGCCGGCATCGTGGGGGCGCTGCTCACCGGGGCCCTGGCCTGGACCACGGGCAGCGGCAAGCCTGTGGGCGAGCAACTGGTCATTCAACTGGTCGGCGTGGTGGCGGCGGTGGCCTACACCGGCCTGGGTTCCTACGTGCTGCTGCGGGTCGTGGGGCTGTTCATGCCGCTGCGGGTGCCGGTCAGCCAGGAAGTCGCTGGCATGGACGTCAGCGCCCACAGCGAGCAGGGCTACGCCGACAACGAAACTGGCCTGGGCGCCCCCGTCTTCGTGGGCGGCGACTGAGGAGGGGCGGGCGGGGGGCAGGCTCACACCAGTCGCGCCCTCCGCCTGCTGCCCGTCGAGGGGCCGAGCTGTCCAGAAGTCGAGCCACCCCTCTCACCCGTCCCCACCCTCTCGACCCCCCGGCACCTTGACCCCTTGGCGGCTCACGCCACTCGCTCCCCGCGTACCGCCCCCCGCACCCCCCTTTCCCTCTGCCCCCCCACGTCCGCTGGCGCCCCGACCGCATCCCCGGGGCGCCAGCCCTGCGTGTTGTGTGCCCTGTTGCTGTGAAAAACCCTCAGGGACGCTTGACCTGTCGGGGGGCTTCGGGGGCTGTGTTACGATGGGCCCCGAGTCTGACACATCGCTTAACAGGGTCGGGCCACCGAAAAACTCACCGCACCCCCGCCACACCCCATGACGTTCATGGGGCGCTTGACCGGGGTGCTTGAGTCACGAAGGGAAAGGAGGAGTGAGTTTTGGACGTCTCAAGTCGAGTCTTAAGTGAGCTGGCGAGCCGCGAGGCCGCGCTGGACGCGCAGGTTGAAGCGGCCCGCGTGCAGGCGCAGCAGACCGTGGCCGCTGCCGAGGCGCAGGCGGCGAGCATCCTCCGGGACGCGGAAGCTCAGGTGAAGGCCATGCAGGCCGAGCACGAGCAGGCGCTGGCCGGTGAAGTGCAGCAGATCCGCGAGCAGGCGGCCGCTTCGGCGGCAGAGCAGGCCCAGGGCACCCGCGCGCGCGCCGAGGCCAAGCTGGGTCAGGCCGTGGACACCATCATGAGGGCGGTGCTTCCGTGATCATCCCCATGCAGCAGGTCGTGATCGCCACCCGCAAGCGCGGCAGTGAAGCGGTCATTGCGGCGCTGCAGGACGCTGGGGTGCTGCACCTCAAGCCCATCACGGGCGGCCCTCTGAGCACCGGCAACCTCGTGGGTGCCGATGCCCAGAGCCGCCGCGAAGACGAGCGCCTGCTGGCGCGCGTGGAAAGCACCATCGCCGAACTGGGCAGCTACCGCCCCGCGCCCGCGCCCCTGCCCGCCGAAGGGCAGTGGGCCGAGCTGATTGAGGCGGCCGCCCAGCCGGTGGCCACGCTGGCCCGCGCCCGCCAGGAACTGCAGGCCGACCTGGACGCCGAAGCGGCCTACGGCGACGCTGTGCGCGCCCTGGCCCGGCTCTCGGGCGGGCTGGACCGCAGCCGCCGACTGGCGACCCTGCCCTTCGTGCTGCAGCCCACCGACAACCTCGCGGAGCTGGACGCGGCCCTGCAAACCGAGCTGAGTGACCGCTACGCTCTGGCCACCGAAACCGTGGGCCAGAACCGCGTGGGTTTGGTGGCCGTGCGCCGCAGCGAACGCGATCAGGCCCGCGCGGCCCTGTCGCGCGTTCGCCTGGGCGAACTGCGCCTGCCCGGCCGCTTTGACGGCATGGGCCTCAGCGACGCCGCCGCCGAGATGGAGCGCATCGCCCGCACCGGCACCGCCCGCCTGGGCGAGCTGACGGCCGAGCGTGACCAGCTGGCCCAGGCCCACGCCCCGGTGCTGTTCGCCCTGCGCGACGCCCTGAAAGACCGCGTGGCCATTCACGACGTGCGCGCCGTATCGGCCCGGGGTAAGTACAGCCTCGCGCTGCAAGGTTACGTCCCCGCCGACCGTCTGGGTGCCCTGGAACGGGCTCTGGCCCCTTTCGGCACGGGCGTGAGCTACGAAGTTCACCCTGTCGATGAGCACCACGACGACCTCGTGCCGGTGGAGCTGAAGAACAACAGCTACGTCAAGCCCTTCCAGACCGTGATGGGCCTGATGACCCCGCCCAAGTACGGCACCTTCGACCCCACCTGGGTCGTGGCGCTGTTCTTCCCGCTGTTTTTCGGGATCATCATGGCGGACATCGGCTACGGGCTGCTGTTCCTGGCCTTTGGCATGTGGCTGCTGGGCAAGGCCAAGCGCAATGAAGGCTGGGACCTGAGCTTCTTCGGCGCCTACGTGCCGCCCGCCACCCTGCGCGACCTGGGCTACGTGACCAACGTCATGGCCGCCTGGACCATCCTGTGGGGCTTCCTGACCGGCGAGTTCTTCGGCACGCTGCTGGAGCACCTGCACTTCTTCTACATCAACCCGGGCCTGCTGGACCGCCTGTGGGGCTGGACTGGCCTGACCTTCCCGGTGGACCCCTACAAGGCCGAGCACGGGTACTACAAGGGCTTCATTCCCATCGTGTTCCCGCGCCTGGAAACCGGCTACTTCAGCAATGTGGCGCTGATCTTCGCGCTGCTCTTCGGCATCCTGCAGGTGCTGTGGGGCTGGGGCATCCGCATTCAGCAGGGCCTCAAGCACAAAGACCCCCTGCACACCTGGGAAGGCATCGCCCTGTTCGGCGGCGTGTTCGGCCTGATCATGATGGCCTTCGCCACCCGTGCGGGCAAGGACTTCGGCGCCTTTACCAACTTCTCTGATCCCCGCGTGCTGCTGATGTACCTGGGCTTTGCCGCCTTTGTGATCGGCTGGCTGCGCGTGATCAAGCACTTCCCCCTGCTGCCCATTGAACTGCTGTCGCAGGGCGGGGCCGTGGTGAGCTACGCCCGTATCTTCGCCGTGGGTCTGGTGTCGGCCATTCTGGCCAAGCTGTGCACCGACCTGGGCTGGAGCCTGGCCGAGAACATCGGGTTCCTGGGCATCATCATCGGCATCGTGCTGGGTCTGGTGCTGCACTTCCTGGTGCTGGCGCTGACCCTGATTGGCCACGTGCTGCAGCCGCTGCGTTTGCACATGGTCGAGTTCCTGAACCCCACCGGCTTCAACGCCGATTCCAGCCCCCGTTACAACCCCCTTCGTCGCCTCAGCCCCGCGCAGGGGCAGGTCAAATAAATACAGGAGTGTTCACCATGACCAAGTACAACAAGATCGTCCTCGCGTCCCTCGCCTTCGCCCTGATCAGCACCGGTTACGCCCAGGAAGGCACCAACGCCGCCACCGACGAGCTGTACCGTGGTCTGCGCGCCGTGGGTGCCGGTCTGGCCCTGGGCCTGGGCGCCATCGGCACCGGTATCGCCCAGGCGCGCATCGGCTCCAGCCTCGTGGGCGCCGTGGCCGAGGACCCCAGCAAGGCCGGTAGCCTGCTGCTGTACTTCCTGCTGCCCGAAACCCTGGTGATCTTCGGCTTCCTGGCGCTGTTCATCCTGAACTGATATGGCCCTCGACAAGCTTCTCGAAAACGAGACCCAGCAGGAGATCGAGCAGATCCGCGCCCAGGCCCAGGCCCGCGCCGGGGAGATCGTGGCGCAGGCCCAGGAACGCGCCCGCACCCTGATCGAGTCGCGCACCCGCCAGATGGAAGGTGCCCGGCAGGCCGAACTGGTGCGCGCCCGCAGCGCCGCCGACCTGGACAGCAACGCCCAGCGCCTCTCGGCGTCGGACTCGCTGCAGGCCCAGGCGTTCGCCACCTCGGAAGGCTACCTGCAGGGCGCGGCGCAGTCGCCCGAGTACCCCATGATCGTGGTGCGCCTGCTGGAAGAGGCCCTGGGCGTGCTGCCCGACGCCCGCGTGGTGGAAACCGCCTCGGCTGAGATGGGCGCCGTGCACCAGGCCCTCTCGCAGCTGGGCCGCCAGCTGGAGGTGCGCGCCAACGAGCAGGTGAAAACCGGCGTTCGTCTGGTGGGTGCCGACGGCAAGTCCAGCGTGCAGAACACGCTGCTGGGCCGCCTGGAGCGCGTGCGCGGCGAACTGGCCCCCCAGATCAGCCGCCTGCTCGCGGAATAAGGTTCCCCATGCCCGACGACTACGCTTACATCAACACGCGCGTCCGCGTTATGCGGACCAAACTGCTCGACGGACGCTCGCTTGACTCGGCGCTCGCGGCGGGCAGTTACCAGGAGTTCCTGCGGGTCCTGACCGAAACGGACCTCGCCGCGAACCTGCGCGAAACCACCACCGAGACCGCCGGACTGGCCGAACTGGATCAGGCCCTGAGCCGCAACCTGTTCGACACCACCCGCAAGGTGCTGGGCTTTGCCGACGGCGACGCCAAGCGCGAGATTCAGGCCCTGCTGATGAAGTGGGATCTGGTCAACCTCAAGACGGTGGCGCGCGGCATTGCCGCCGGGCGCGGCGCCGACGCGATTCTGGGCAGCCTGATTCCCGGCGGCACCCTGAAGCCCAGCGCGCTGCAAACCGCCGCCCAGAGCACCGACCTGCAGAGCGCGGCCGCCGCGATTGCCCTCAGCGGGCACCCGCTGGCCGCCGCCCTGCGCGCGGGGGCGACGGCCTACCAGGCCAGCGGTCGCCTGCTGGACCTGGAAGTGGCGCTGGACCAGGGCTACTATCGCCACGCTCTGAACGTGGCGCGCAACACCAGTCTGCGCCGTTACCTGAGCCGCGAAATCGACATCACCAACGCCCTGATTGCGCGCGCCAGCGCGGGCCAGCCCATGAACCCGGCGCTGTTCGTGCCGGGCGGCAAGCTGGACGCGGGCGGCTATGCCCGGCTTGCGGGCGGCGACGCCAGCGGCCTGAGCGACGTGGCGGCCATTCTGGAAGCCCCCAGCCTGGAAGATGCCGAGGTGGCGGCCCGCCGCGCCCTGGACACCGCCACCCGCAACATTGCGGCCGGCGACCCTGAGGGCGTGGGCCTGATCCTGGACTTCCTGCGGCGCAAGGAAATCGAGATTGCCAAGCTCCGTCTGATCGGGCGCGGCAAGTTCTATGACCTGAGCCCCGAGCAGATTCGCAAGGAGGTGCAGGCATGACCGGCACCACGCAGCGCGTGGCGGTGCTTAGCGACGCCGAAACGGCCACCGGTTACCGCCTTGCGGGCGCCGAGGTCGTGGAAGCCACGCCCGAGACCGCCGTGGCGGCCCTGGAGCGGCTGATCGTGGAGGGGCAGTACGGTCTGGTGGCCGTGGACACGGGACTGATTCCCGATCCGCAGACCGCCACGGCGCGCGTGATGCGCGGCCGCGACCTGCCGATCCTGCTGCCCATTCCCAGCCTCAAAGACGCTTTCAACCCGAACACGGTGGACGCCAAGGCCTACATGGGCAAACTGGTGCGCGACACGATTGGGTTCGATATCAAACTGTAAAAAGAGGTCAAAGGGCCTAAGCGTCAACAGATCTCAGGGCGGAAACACAAACACAATCCGTTTCTTTCCCTAGACTCTTAGACCCCTCGACCCTTAGACACTCTCCGAAGGAGACTGAAATGACGCAACAGCAAAAGGGCGTCGTGCAGAGCATCGCCGGGCCGGCCGTGATTGCGGACGGTATGTACGGTGCCAAAATGTACGACATCGTGCGCGTGGGCAAGGAGCGCCTCGTGGGCGAGATTATTCGCCTCGACGGCAACACCGCCTTCGTGCAGGTGTACGAAGACACCAGCGGCCTGACCGTGGGTGAGCCTGTGGAAACCACCGGTCTGCCCCTCAGCGTGGAGCTGGGGCCGGGGATGCTCAACGGCATCTACGACGGCATTCAGCGCCCGCTTGACAAGATCCGCGAAGCCTCGGGCGACTTTATCGCGCGCGGCATCGAAGTGAGCAGCCTCAACCGCACCCAGAAGTGGGCCTTCACGCCCAGCGTGCAGGCCGGCGACACCGTCCAGGGCGGCACCATCCTGGGCACCGTGCCCGAGTTCTCCTTTACGCACAAGATCCTGACGCCCCCCGACAAGGCGGGCAAGCTGCGCATGGTCGTGCCGGCCGGTGAGTACACCATCGACGACACCATTGCGGAACTGGAAGACGGTACCCCGCTGCGCCTGGCCCACTACTGGCCCGTGCGCGCGCCCCGTCCCGTGACCAAGAAGCTGGACCCCAGCCTGCCGTTCCTCACCGGGATGCGCATTCTGGACGTGCTGTTCCCCCTGGTCATGGGTGGCGCCGCCGCGATCCCGGGCCCCTTCGGTTCGGGCAAGACCGTGACCCAGCAGTCGGTGGCCAAGTACGGCAACGCCGACATCGTGGTGTACGTGGGCTGCGGCGAGCGCGGCAACGAGATGACCGACGTGCTGGTGGAGTTCCCGGAACTGGAAGACCCCAAGACCGGCGGGCCCCTCATGCACCGCACGATCCTGATCGCCAACACCTCCAATATGCCCGTGGCCGCCCGTGAAGCGAGCGTGTACACCGGCATCACGCTGGCCGAGTACTTCCGCGACCAAGGCTACTCGGTGTCCCTGATGGCCGACTCCACCAGCCGCTGGGCCGAGGCGCTGCGCGAAATCTCCTCGCGTCTGGAAGAAATGCCCGCCGAAGAAGGCTACCCGCCCTACCTGGGCGCCAAGCTGGCGGCCTTCTACGAGCGCGCCGGGGCCGTCAAGACTCTGGCCGGTGAAGACGGCGCGGTGTCCGTGATCGGCGCCGTGAGCCCCGCCGGCGGCGACATGTCCGAGCCCGTGACCCAGGCCACCCTGCGTATTACCGGCGCCTTCTGGCGTCTGGACGCTGGTCTGGCGCGCCGCCGCCACTTCCCCGCGATCAACTGGAACGGCTCCTACAGCCTGTTCACGCCGATCCTGGACAAGTGGTACCGCGAGAACGTGGGCCAGGACTTCCCCGAGCTGCGTCAGCGCATCGGCAACCTGCTGCAGCAGGAAGCCAGCTTGCAGGAAGTGGTGCAGCTCGTCGGTCCCGACGCGCTGCAGGACAACGAGCGTCTGATCATCGAGACGGGCCGCATGCTGCGCCAAGACTTCCTGCAGCAGAACGGCTTTGACCCGGTGGACGCCTCGGCCTCCATGCCCAAGAACTACGGCCTGATGAAGATGTTCCTGAAGTTCTACGACGAGGCCGACGCCGCCCTGAAGAGTGGCGCGACCATCGACGAGATCATCCAGAACCCTGTCATCGAGAAGCTGGCCCGCGCCCGCTACACCCCGGAAAGCGAGTTCATCGCCTACGGTGAAGGCGTGATGGACGAGCTGCACACCACCTTCAAGGGAGTGAAAGCGTGACCCTTCTCCAGAAGGAATACAACGACGTCGCGTACATCTCCGGTCCGCTGCTGTTCGTGAACGCGGCTTCGGACCTCGCGTACGGCGCCATCGTGAACATCAAGGACGCCTCCGGGCGTACGCGCGGCGGTCAGGTCATCTCGGTGACCGACCAGAACGCCGTGATTCAGGTGTTCGAAGAAACCCGTGGTCTAGACCTCGCCACCGCCAGCGTGAGCCTCGTGGAAGACGTGGCCCGCCTGGGTGTGAGCAAGGAAATGATCGGCCGCCGCTTCGACGGCCTGGGCCGCCCCATTGACGGCCTGCCCGCCGTGGTGGCCGAGCAGCGCCTGTCGATCAACGGTCAGGCCATGAACCCCGCCGCGCGCGCCAAGCCCGAGGAGTTCATTCAGACCGGGATCTCCACCATTGACGTGCAGACCAGCCTGATCCGTGGCCAGAAGCTGCCGATCTTCTCCGGCTCGGGTCTGCCGCACAACGAACTGGCGGCCCAGATCGCCCGTCAGGCCAAGGTGCCCGGCCACGAAGGCGACTTCGCCGTGGTGTTTGCGGCGATGGGTCTGACCCAGCGCGAAGTCAGCTTCTTCACGCAGGAGTTCGAGCGCACGGGCGCGCTGGCCCGCTCGGTGCTGTTCCTGAACAAGGCCGACGACCCCGCCGTGGAGCGTCTGCTGACCCCCCGCATGGCCCTGACCACCGCCGAGTACCTGGCCTTCGAGCACGGCTACCACGTGCTGGTGATCCTGACCGACCTGACGAACTACTGCGAGGCGCTGCGTGAAATCGGCGGCGCGCGTGAAGAGATCCCTGGTCGCCGTGGCTTCCCCGGCTACATGTACACCGACCTTGCGTCGCTGTACGAGCGCGCCGGTGTGGTGGACGGCAAGCCCGGTTCGGTCACCCAGGTGCCGATCCTGTCGATGCCCGACGACGACATCACCCACCCCATCCCCGACCTGACCGGGTACATCACCGAAGGCCAGATCGTGGTGGACCGCACCCTGAACTCCAAGGGTGTGTTCCCCCCGATCAACCCGCTGCCTTCCTTGAGCCGCCTGCAGGGCAACGGCATCGGCAAGGGCAAGACCCGCGCCGACCACAAGAACATCTCGGACCAGCTGTTCGCCGCCTACGCCAACGGCCTGGACCTGCGCAAGCTGGTGGCCATCACCGGTGAAGACGCGCTGACCGAGACCGACAAGCTGTACCTGCGCTTTGCCGATGACTTCGAGCAGTACTTCATTGGCCAGGGCGACCAGGACCGCAGCATCGAAGACAGCCTGACCGTGGCCTGGGGGATTCTCTCCAAGCTGCCCCAGAGCCAGCTGACCCGTATCTCCAAGGACGCCATCGACAAGTACTACGGCACCAAGATGGACGAGATGTGGAAGGGTAACCGCATGTAAGACAGTGAGTGGAAGGTGGTGAGTGGTGAGTGGACTACGCGTTTCCCACTTTCCACTTCCCACTCACCACTGACTTCACCGACGAAGGAGGTGAATGTATGGCAGGACAGATCAGCCCCACCCGCAGCGCACTGCTGGCCAGCAAGGCCAGCCTGAAAACGGCCTCCGGCGGCGCCGACCTGCTCAAGCGCAAGCGCGACGCCCTGATCGGCGAGTTCTTTGCGCTGGTCAAGGACGCGCTGGCCGCCCGTGAGCAGCTGAGCGGTGTCAGCAAGGGCGCCTACACCAGCCTGTTCGGGGCCAAGGCCTGGGACAGCCCGGAAGCTGTGGAAAGCCTCAGTCTGGCGGGCAGCGGCGATTACGCCGTGAACATGCAGATTGAGAACCTGTACGGCGTGAAGGTGCCCCGCATCAGCGTGCCCGAGCGGGCGCAGGCCGCAGGCTTCAGCCCCATCAATGTGGGTGCGCGGACCATTCAGGCCGCCACCGACTTTGGCGGCGTGATGGAAGCCATCGTGAAGGTGGCCGCCACCGAAACGAAGCTGCGGCGCATTGGCGAGGAGATCAAGAAGACCTCCCGCCGCGTGAACGCCCTGGAGCAGGTGGTCATTCCCGGCATCGAGGATGACATCCGCTTTATTCGCAGCGTGCTGGACCAGCGCGAGCGCGAAGCCAGCTACACCCAGAAGAAGATCAAGGCGAAGATCGAGGCGAAAGCCGAGCAGCAGCGCGCCAATATTCAAGCGGGGAACCACGGCTCAGCCGCCGACTGAAGCCCCGCACCAACAGAGACGCCGTCCCGAAGAAGGGGCGGCGTTTTTCTGATCTCTACAGCTGGGCGATGGCCCCGGCCAGATTCGCCCGCGCCTGCGCTTCCAGTCCTGCAAACTCTGGTGTGGTGTAGATCCGCTCGCGGTTCAGAAACCCCTGCAGCACCTTGCGGCGCCCGATGCGGTAGAGCGGCCCCGGCACATGGCGGTATTCCTGGCGAATGGCCGCGTCGTAGGCCGCAAAGGCGCGGGGTTCAGCCCCCAGAATGCCCAGGTCGGCGTCCACCAGCAGGGCCTCCTCACGCGTGGCCGGCAAGGCCCGGTGCTGAGTGGCCAGAATCAGGACCTGCACCTGGGCCACCAGTTCAGCAGGCGCGCCTTGACCGGCCAGCCACATCCCAAAGACTTCGGCGCTGCGGGCCTCGTTGTCTCCTGCACGGGGGTCGTAGATCAGGTCGTGGCCCCACACCGCCAGCGCGAGGGCAGGGGAGAGCACGCCCCGGGCAGCCAGCGCGCCCAGCATGGCCTCCACATGCGCCGTGTTGTGGTAGGCGCGGTGGGCTTCGGCATAAAACGGCCGGGCGTAGGCTTCGGCTGCGCTGAGCAGGGCGTTGTCCTTCATGGGGCTCTCTAGGGACACGGCCGGTGGGCTTTACCCGTGCCGTGCGGCCAGCGCCGCGCCGATCACGCCGGCATTGCCGCCCAGCTGGGCGCGGCGAATGGTCACCGGCGCAAAGCCCTGCGCGTACTCGTCGGCCGCTGCCTGCACGCCGTGGAAGAAGTAGTCGCCCACGCTGGCCACGCCGCCGCCCAGCACAAAGACTTCCGGGTCAATGACCTTCTGCAGGTCCGCTAGGGCAATGCCGATGTGCCGCATCGCCTGCGTCACCACGCGGCGGGCGCCGGGGTGCCCCTGCTGCGCAAGTTGAAAGGCCTCGGCCGTGGTGACTTCACGGTTCAGGGTGTAACTGGCATCCCGGGCGATGGCGGTGCCGCTGGCCAGGGCTTCCAGCGCGCCGTCCAGCCCGGTGCCGCTCACCGGGCCGCCGGGCAGGGCGGTCACGTGGCCAATCTCGCCGGCAATGCCATGCCGCCCGCGCCAGATGCGCCCATTGAGCACGATCCCCGAGCCGATTCCGGTGCTGACTGTCACGTAAATGCTGCTCTCGGCACCCCGAGCCGCGCCCAGGTGGGCCTCGGCCAGGGCGGCGGCCTTGGCGTCGTTTTCCAGCACCACGCGCTGGCCCAGCCGGTCACGCAGGCCGTCCACCAGGGGCACGTCGGTGAAACCGTAGATGTTCGGCGCGAACTTCACGCGGGTGCGGTCGGCGTTCAGGGGCCCAGGAATACCCACACCAATCAGGCGGGCTTCAGGGTGGCGCTCCTGCAGGCGGCGCACCTCACCGGCGATGGCGTCCAGCACGGCCTTCCAGCCGGTTTCGGGGGTGGGCACCTGATGGGGATCGTGCAGCTCGTCGCCGCGCAGCACGCCGCTGGCGATCTTGGTGCCGCCGACATCAATACCAATGCTGATCTGCTCTGGGGAGAAAGGTGAACTCATGGAGGCTCCGGGCTGAGAGAAAACGCCGCGCGCAGCGGCCGGGCGAAAAAGGAAGAGGCGCAAAAAACTTCTCCGAACTCTATCCGAAGCGCTTCTGGGGCGCTCAGGACTCCTCTGGATAGGGGCGGTGAAGCGGGCGCGCCCACAGCCCAAAGCGGCTGGGGCCAGAGCCGGGCCCCGCCCTGTTCAGGCTTCACCTCGGCAGCCTCTTTACATGTCCTGGTCGGTTTCTTCTTCCTCATCCAGGCCCAGCAGGGCCAGGGCTTCGGGCAGCTGCACCTCGGGCACGTACAGGCCCACATCGCCCATGTAGCCGCCAGTTTCGATCTCGATGACCGGGCTGCCCATCGACCATTGAAACGGGGTGCGCACCACGCTCACCACCCCGCCAGCCGACAGGGTGCGGCGCCAGCCCTCGGCCAGGAGGCGGGGCAAGGTGTCCAGGCGCACCCAGGGGTCGCCCTGGTACAGCACCCGGTCTTCAAAGTTGGTCATGCCCGGACCAGCCACGGGGAAACCTGGCCCTTCAGGTCCTCGGGCAGCGGCTCGGGGCGGCCCTGGTCATCCACCCGCACCACCACGGACCGCGAAAAGGCGCAGGGCACGCCATCGGCCAGAATGCGCGACACGCTGGTCCAGCTGGTGCGGCCGGTGCGCTCCACCAGTGTCTCGATCAGCACCTGCTGCCCGGGGCGGATATCGCGCACGTAGTCCAGTTCCAGCCGCGCCAGCACCGAGCGCCCGGCGAGTTCAATGCCCAACTCGGCGGCCAGGGCGAGGCGGGCCACCTCCAGAAACTCGGCGTAGCGGGCGTTGTTCACGTGGCCCATGGCGTCCAGATCGCCGTAACGCAGCTGAATCTGGGTGCGGTGGGCGTCTTGCCAGTTCAGCGCGGGCACGCGCGCAGAAGCGGCGTTCTGTTCAGAAGTTCCCGTCATGCGGCCCAGTGTAGCGGTGGGTCTATGGCGAAATTGGACCGCAGCCGCGCCCGACTGGAGGCGTCGTCCGGCTCATCTGTTCCCTCGGCCATGCACTATTCTGCCGGGCGTGACCGACGCGCCCCCACCCCCCCGCCCGGCGCGGCGCGCCTGGTGGCGGCGCGTGCAGCGCCTGCCCCTGAGCATGATGGTGGCCAGCGTGCTGGCGGCCCTGGGGATTGTGCAGCTGAGTTTTCAGCTGGGGCACATGGCGTACCGCAGCGTGACGTGGTCGGCCGAAACCCGCCAGACCCTGGCGCGCGTCGCGGCGCTGGAACAGGACGCCCGCGTGCTGCGCGACGCCATTCGCGCCGCCAACGACCCGGCGTACCTGGAACAGCTGGCCCGCTGCGAGGGCTACGTGGGGGCAAACGAGAAACTGATCGTCTCCAGCGACGCCCCAACCCCCCGCTTCCCCGGCGACAACTGCAAGGCGCTGCGGGTGCCGTAAGGGGGCTCTGGGCCATGAGCCATGGGCTATGAGCGCTGGGGGTAGATGGGGCCGTTCTTCCCCGGCGCCGGCACCACCACACAGGCGCTCATCCCCTGAAAGGAAGAGAACCGGGCCACCCTCCCCGGTCCTCCCTCATGGCTCATGGCCCAAAGCTCATGGCCTCCTCAATTCACGCGGTCCAGAATCAGCGGCTCGGCTTCGGGGGCGGTCTCGCTGATCTCCAGGCCGGCGCTCAGCAGGTGCTGGGCGGTGTCCAGGCCGCGTCCATCTCGGTGGTAGATGCGCAGCACGGCCTCGCCCGCCGCCACCGCCTCGCCGGGTTTTTTCAGCAGTTCCACGCCCACGCCGTGGTCAATGGCCTCGCCCTTGCGCTCACGCCCGCCGCCCAGGGCCAGCACCGCGCGGCCCACGCTCAGGGCGTCAATGCGGGCCACGAATCCGGCTGTGGGGGCGGTCACGTCGGCGCGGCCGGGGGCCACGTCGAACTTGGCCGGGTCGTCCACGTAGCTGGCGTCGCCGCCCTGCGCGGCCACGAAGGCGCGGAACTTGGCCAGGGCGCTGCCGTCCTGCAGGGTCTGACGGGCGCGGGCTTCGGCCTGGGCTTCGGGCTCGCCGTGGGCCGCCAGGGCTTCTACTGCCAGGGCCACGCACAGTTCGGTGAGGTCGTGGGGCCCCTGACCGCGCAGGGTGTCCAGGGCCTCTTGCACTTCCAGGCTGTTGCCCGCCATGTGGCCCAGGGGCGTGTCCATGTCGGTGAGGACCGCGCGCACCTGCCGCCCGGCGCGGGTGCCGATGTCCACCATGGCGCGCGCCAGTCCCCGGCCATCGTCCAGCGTGCGCATGAAGGCCCCGGCGCCCACCTTCACGTCCAGCACCACCGTGTGCGCCCCAGAGGCCAGTTTCTTGCTCATGATGGAGCTGGCGATGAGGGGCAGGCAGTCCACCGTGGCCGTCACGTCGCGCAGGGCGTACAGCTTGCCGTCGGCCGGGGCGAGGTCCTTGCTCTGGCCCACCAGGGCGAGACCAATCTCGCGTGCCTGGCGCAGGAAGGGCTCTTCTTCCAGCTCGGGGCTCCAGCCGGGAATGCTCTCCAGCTTGTCAATGGTGCCGCCGGTGTGGGCCAGTCCGCGCCCGCTCATCTTGGCCACGGTCAGGCCCAGGGCGGCCAGCATGGGGGTCAGGATCAGGCTGGTTTTGTCGCCCACGCCGCCGGTGGAGTGCTTGTCCACGGTACGTTCCAGGGTGCCCAGGTTCATCAGGTCGCCGCTCTCGGCCATCACCATCGTCAGGTCGGCGGTTTCCTGCGCGGCCATGCCGCGCAGGAACACAGCCATCAGCCACGCGCTCATCTGGTAGTCGGGCACCTCGCCCTGGGTGTAGCCCAGGACCAGCTGCTCCAGTTCGGCGCGCGTGTGCGTCTGGCCGTCGCGCTTCTTGCGAATGAGGTCGGGGATGTTGTGTGCGGTCATAGCGCAGTTTACGTCCAGGGGACGGAAAGGGGGCCGGGGTAGGCTTCAGGGGGCAGATGAAGCGTCAAGTTATGGATCAGCGTAAAGGTCAATGTCCAGTGCCGCACCAATGGCGCCCAGGAGGGCCATTTGCTGGCCATTCAGGTGAAGAGATGGGCTAGAGGTGGTCGCGGGGTCCCATTTCGCCACCACAACCAGTTCCAGATTCAGCCCCAGGTCCGTCACGGCCTGCCCCAGCACTTTGAGCTGTCCTGCTGTTTCGGCCAGCACTTCTTCGACCAGCGGCTCCAGATAAAATGCTGGCTGTTCTGGCAGGCCAAAGGCCCAGTGGTCGCATACGGGCACCGTGCGGCCAGCAAAGCGCGCGTCCACGGCGCTGCGTTCGCCCCGCCGCCACGTCCGGGTCGGCGTCAAGCCCACACGCACCGTGAATTCATCGGGGTCAAAGTCGCCCATCACCGACAGATAGACCTGCATCAGCGGCGTGGTTTCGGTGGTCATCCCCCGCCACTGATCCAGCCCACCTTCGCGTGGGTGCCGTCGCAGTAGGGCTTGTTCTCGCTCTGGCCGCAGCGGCACAGGGCGGCGCGCACGTCGCGCACCTCGCCGCCCGGGGTGGTGATGGTCAGGTTGCCGCGAAGCACGAGGGGACCGTCGGGCAACGGGGTAATGGTGGTGGGCTGCTGGGGCGTCTCGGGGCTTTCGCCGTCCAGGGCGTAGTGCAGGGCGCCAGTAGGACAGGTGCGGACCACGGCGGCGATGGCCTGGGGGTCGGCGTTCTCCGCCTGAATCCAGGGGCGTTCCTGGGGCCGGAACACCTCGGGCAGGCCGCGCACGCAGTTGGCCACATGCACGCAGCGCCGGGCGTCGTAGTAGACGGTGACGCCGTGGCCCGTGTAGGCCTTGCCCTGGGCCAGATCGGCGGTGGTGGGAAGCGGGCCGTCAGGGGTCATGGGCTAGTGTAGCGGCAGGTGCCGGGTGCAGCGCGCGTGCAGGCGCACAAATTCGGCGTGCAGTTCGGGCGGGCTGTCAATGCGGAAGTCGCAGTCCAGGCCCAGCAGAAAGGCGGCAAACGAGTGCAGGTGTTCGCGCTGGCAGCGCAGGCGGGTGCCCTGCCCCTCGGGTTCCAGTTCGCTGCCCCACAGCGACACCCGGCCGCGCAGGTGTTCCGGCGGGGCGTCCAGCCACACGCTGATGTCAAAGGCGGTGGGCGGGGCGCGCAACTGCGAGCGCAGGTAGGCGGCGGCGTCAAAGTCGGCGGGCGGGGTAAAGGTCGCGTCCAGCACCGCCAGCGCCTGCATGCGGTCCACCCGGAACGAGCGCTTCTGGCCGCGCAGGTGGCACCAGCCCACGGCGTACCAGCGGCTGTCAAAGTGCACCAGCCGGTACACGTCCACCTGCCGCTCGCTGGGGGGCGCCTCGTGCGCGGCGTAGGTCAGCTTCACGGTGCGCGCCGCGCGCACGGCCTGCAGCAGGGTCGCCAGCACCTCCACCTCCACGCCCACCGCCCAGGGCGAGGCGTCCAGTTGCACGCTGCCTTCCAGCGCCCGCACGTCGTCGCGCAGGGCCTGGGGCAGGCAGCGGGTCAGCTTGGCTCCGGCACTTTCGGCGGCGGGGGCCAGCGCGCCCAAGCCCAGCCCCTGCAGCGCGCGCAGGCCCAGGGCGGCGGCCAGGGCTTCTTCGGGCGTGAACATCAGCGGGGGCAGCCGGAACCCGGGCTTCAGGCGGTAGGCGCCGCCCACGCCCCGTCGGCCTTCCACCGGAATGCCCAGATCCTGCAGCCGGGTCACGTAACGCTGCACCGTGCGCGGGCTGACCTCCAGCCGGCGGGCCAGTTCCGCGCCGGTCACGCTCTCGCGGCCCTGCAGCAGTTCCAGCACCGTCAGCACACGCATGGCCGGGTCGTACATGGGGCTCAGCGTACACCCCAAAGGCGACACACCCTGACGGGAATCACTATTACGCTAGGGGCAGATTCAACCACAGGAGGTTCACCTATGACGACCACTGCCCCCTCCACCGCTGTTCCCTCTGTTCTCACGCTGGACGCGCTGCTCACGCACTGGCAGGGCCACCGCGCCCTGACCCGCCGGGTCATTGAGGCCTTTCCCGAGGACACACTGTTCACGTTCACGGCGGCGCCCCCCATGCGCACTTTTGGGGAGCTGAGCTGGGAGTTGGTGGGCCTCACCGATTACGTGCTGACGGGTCTGCGCGACGATGACTGGCGCTGGACCGCGCCGGCCGAGCCCGGGCCCCAGGACCGCGCGGCGCTGCTGGCGGCCTGGGATGCCCAGACGCCCGCGCTAGACACGGCCCTGCCGGGGGCCGACCCCGAGTGGATGAACCGCCCACAGCCCACCACCTGGGGCGAGATGTCGCCGCTGGCCCTGGTGACCTACGCCATCGACAACGAGATCCACCACCGGGGTCAGGGGTACGTCTACCTGCGCGCTCTGGGCATCGAGCCGCCGGCCTTTTACGAGCGCTGATGCTGGGCCCGGCGCTGGCCGCCCACTGGCTGGGTCACCATCACCTGACCGCCCGCACCCTGCTGGCCTACCCCGACGAGGCGCTGTTCACCTTCTCATCTGCGCCGCCGCTGCGCCCGTTTGGCGCCATGGTGTGGGAGGTGCATGGCCAGACTGGGTACGTGTTGGATGGGCTGCGCACGGGCACCTGGGGCGAGCCGCACTGGCCAGAGCCGGCTGACCAGGACCCGGCCGCCCTGCGTGCGGCCTGGGCGGCGCAGTCTGCCCGGCTGGCGCGGGAACTGCCGGCCGTGCCCGAGGCGCGGTATCTGGACATGCAGCGCACCGGCTGGGGCGAGCTGAGTGGGCTGGGTGCGGCGCTGGGGGCCATCGACAACCAGGTGCACCACCGCGCCCAGGGATATGTGTATCTGCGGGCTCTTGGGCTTGAACCGCCGGACTTCTGGAACCGTACCCCACCCGCTGCCTTTCAAGGAGAATGAATGTATGGCCGACCTTTCGCTGCCTCTGGAAACCTTTCGCCGCAATGCCCGCGTGAACGAGGCCCTCCTGAAGGCCCTGGCCCCGGCCGACTACGCCCTGAGTGACGGCCAGGGCGGCTGGACCATCGAGCGGCACCTGCGCCACATGGCGGGCTTCCGGGTGGGCTGGCTGTGGAACCTGTCGCGCGAGCATGCCATGCCTCTGCTGGACCCCACGCAGAAAGACGCCGACGGGGACCCCCTGTGGCGCTGGCAGGAGGCCCCCGCCGAAGAGCTGGGCGCGGCCTTGACCGCTGGGGACGAGGCCGCTGTGAACGCAGTGCAGGCCCACCTCGCCTCGGGCGAGCCGTTTGCCGATCCCTGGAACGAGGGCAGCTACCGTTCCCACCCCGCCCACTTTCTGATGCACACGGTGGTGCACGACAGCCACCACCGGGGTCAGATCATGGCCCTGCTGCGCCAGGGCGGGCACAGCAAAGCCGAGATGGACGCCCTGGACGACCACTGGGCCATCTGGCGCGAATAGACCGGGCTGAACAAATCAGGGCGGCCGGGGCGTAATGCCCCGGCCGCCCTGTTTGTCTGGCGCTACGGCAGCGCGGGCTGCAGCTCGGTGCGCTCCAGTTCGCGCTGCACGCCTGCGGTTTCCTCCAGGAAGGTCAGGCGTTGCAGGGCGGGCAGGCGCTCGACCAGGACGGTCTGCACCTGCCGGTCGAGGCCAAAGACCATGCCGGCGGCAAACAGCACCAGCACCACGCCGAACGCCTGCTGAAGCCCATTCAGGCGGCCCAGCAGGGCTGGGCGGTGCAGCAGGCGCCGGCCCCCCCACATCACGCCCAGCATGGGCAGCGCCACACCCAGTGCGTAGGCCAGTGTCACGGCGGCGGCAAAGGCCGTGACCTCGCCGCTCAGGGCCAGGGTGGTCACGCTGGCCAGAATGGGGCCCACGCAGGGCGTCCAGACCACGCCCAGGGTCGCGCCGACCAGCACACCGCCCAGAAACCCGTCGCCCCCGCCGCCTGTTCGCTGCGGCAGGGCGCGGCTGGCCGCGAGTTCAAAGCGCGCCTGAAGGGCCGGCACCGCCAGCGTCAGGCCAAAGGCGGCCAGCAGCGCCACGGCCACCCAGCGAATGGCGTCCGGGCTGAGGTTCAGGGCCGTGACCACACTGGCCAGAAACAGCGTCAGCAGCACAAACGACCCCAGAAACCCGGCGATGATGCCCAGGGGCCGGCCCCGCCCGCCCACCGTGCCCGACAGCAGCACCGGCAGCACCGGCAACACGCAGGGCGACAGCACCGTGAGCAGGCCGCCCACAAACGCCACCAGGAGCAGCAGCATGGCCGCTCACATCTTCTTGGCGGCGGCGGCGTTGGCGACAATCTGTTTCAGGCCCCCGCCGCTCCACTTGCGCAGCGCCTTGCCCTGGGCATCCACCAGCACGAAGGTGTGCTGGTACGTGACGTCGTACTGCTTTTTCAGCGCCGTTTCCTTGTCGTAGTCGGTTTTAAAGATCACGACGCCGGCGGGCAGGCCCTTCAGGTTCTTCTGGATGTCGGCCTCGGCGGCGCGGCAGTTGGGGCACCACGAGGCCCAGAAGAACAGCACCCGCTGCTGGCCCTTCGCGGCGTCAAAGGCGGCTTTCGTATAGGGCTGGTACCCGGGCGCTTTCGTCATGGCGCTCATGTTGTGGCTGGGCATGCTGGCGGCGGCCGTGGCCACCAGCGCCAGCAGCAGAAAGGGGGCGGCGGGACGTAGGGCGGTCAGGGTGAATCGGGTCATGGTGGGCCTCCAGTCTGGGTACGGGCCGAGGGGCGCCAGAGGTTCAATGCTGGCGCGTCATCTGCTGGCGGGTCTGCAGGGTGCTGTCCAGCACGCGCAGGCCCTGGCCCCCCTCGGCCACGGCGAAGGTGCCGTCGGGCAGCGCGGTGATGTCCATCGGGTGGGTCAGCGTGGTGCGCGTCACCGGGCCGCCCCTGAGGGGCACCCGCGTCACGGCGCCGCTGCGGTCGGTCAGCAGGGCCACGTCGCCATTCAGACTCAGCTTGTCGGGGTGGCCGCCCACCGCCCAGGTCTGCGCCACGCTCAGGTCCGCCCGCAGCCGTAGCAGGCGGCCCTGCACGTCCAGCACCAGCACGCCGCCCCGCACCGCTGCCAGCGCCACCGGCATTCCGCCCAGGAGCAGGCGGCGGCGCACGGCCAGCGTGGCCGGGTCCAGCACACAGACCTCGCCGCTGAGGTGGTGCGTGACCAGCAGATTGCCCCCCAGCAGCAGCACGCCGTCCATGACGTCGGCCAGGGGCATACCGGCCTCGCGGGCCAGTGTGACCTGCGCGCCGCCCAGGGTGCCCACCGCGCCGCGCACGCTCTTGAAGTACACACGGCCCCCTGCTGCGCCGCTGTCAGCTGTCAGGCCGGCTATGCCGTCGGGCACGTGGTGGGTGCGGGTCAGGCGCAGCGGGGCCAGGGTCAGTTCCAGCACGCGGTCATTGGCTGCGTCGGCCAGAAACACCCGCTGGCCCAGGCGCACGCCCTCGGTAAACCAGGGGCTCTGGGGCGCGGGGGCCGTCAGGGTGGCCTGCACCTGGCCCCCGGCCAGCACGCTCAGCGTGCCCTGACGGTCATTGCTGGCCACCAGCATGCGGCCGTCCACGCTGACCACCACCGCTGGGTCGGGCAGCGCGCCCGCCACCCCGCGTGAGGGCCCCAACAGGCCCAGGGTCAGCAGGGCCCCGGCCACAGCCGCCGCGCTCAGGGCGGCGGGCCACCAGCGCCGGGCCGGGCGGGCGCTGGCCAGCACCTGCGCGCGCACCGCAGGCGGTGGGGCCACAGGGGGCACCTCGGCCAGCAGCGCGGCCTCCACGCGGCGCAGCAGGGCCAGTTCCGCTCGGCACTCGGCGCAGCCGCGCAGGTGGGCCTGGGCCGCTTCACTCAGCGGCTCGCCGTGGGCGACGTGGCGGTGAAGCTCGTCCTGCACGGCCTGGCACTGTGTCTCTAATCCAGCCACGAACGGGCCTCCTCGCCCAGCAGGCGCCTCAGGTGGCCCAGCGCATGGCTGAGCCGGCTCTTGACCGTACCGACCGGCACGCCCATGCCAGCGGCAATTTCCTCGCGGGTTTCGCCGCGCAGATAGGCGCGCTCCACCGTTTCGCGGTGCGTGGCACTGAGGCCGCCCAGTGCCTGCTGGACGCGGCCAGCGCGCGCCTGCGCTTCACTGCGCTGGGCGGGGCCGGGCTGCTCGTCGGGCAGTGACAATTCACCGCCGTCCTCGGGGTGCAGCGGCGTGGTGACTTTTGTGGCGCGCAGGCGGTCCAGGGCCCGCGAGCGCGCCACGACCAGCAGGTAAGCCCGGAGGCCCGCCCGGTCTGGGTCATAGGCTTCGGGGCGCTCCCATAGCCGCACAAACACGTCCTGCAAGACCTCCTGGGCACTGGCCGCGTCCAGCAGGCGGGTCAGCACGCCGTACATCGCCGCCGCGTGCAGGTCGTAGGCTTCGGCCAGCGCCCGTTCGTCGCGGCGCCGCAGCCGAGCCGCCAGGACCAGATCGGGGCACGGCTCGGCCTGCCCTGCCTGGGGTGGGCCCGCCTTAGCCATAAGAGTCCACGTCACGTTCAGAGTACGCAACCGGGCGCCGGTAGGGTTCAGTGGGGCGGGGGTTCGCCGGGCCGTTCAGCCGCGTGTGGGTGGCATCAGTGCCTTGCGCATCAGAAAGTTCGTGTGGCTGGGCGGATAGTCCTGTTCTTCGGCGTAGACCACGTAGCCTTGCCGCTCGTAAAAGGGGCGCGCCTGAAATTCCCAGGTGCTGAGCTTGGCACGGGTGCAGCCCAGTGTCATGGCTTGCGCTTCCACGTCGCCAAGCAGGCGGGCCCCCCAGCCCTGGCCGCGCAGGGGGTCATGCAGCCACAGCAGATCAATCTCCAGCCAGCCCCATAGCGGCACGGCCCGGCCGGTACAGCCGCCCAGCACCTCGCCCGCGTCCGAAAGCAGGTAGCACTCCAGCGGCACACTCATGCGGTGTTCGGGGGTCAGGCGCTGGCGCAGTATGGGGCTGTGCTTGTCGTTGTAGGCCACCAACGCGGCTGAGACTGCGGCCTCACGCTCGGCGTTGGCGCCCGATTCCAGATGGTAGGCGGGCATGAAGCCAGTCTGGCCGGGTGCAGGGCACGCAGCATCCGCCAGATTGCCCAGCAGGAGAAACACAAAGCCCCCTGGCCGATTGACCAGGGGCTCGTGAAAGTGAAGCTGAAGGTATTAAGCGGTGGTCTGGGGCATGGGCTGCGTTTCGCCGCCCACACGGCCCACCGCCTCGCGCACCACGTCACCGGTAATCAGTTCCTGGGACAGCAGGGCGTCGGCCACCTCGTGCATGGCCTGGCGGTACTGGGTCACCAGTTCGCGGGCGCGCTCGTAGGCGCGAGTCAGGATGCGTTTGACATCCTCGTCTACCAGCTGGCTGGTGTGCTCGCTAAAGGCCTTGGGCTTGGCCATGTCCTCGCCCAGGAACACGGGGCCGCTGTCGGTGGTCAGGGCCATGTTCTTGAAGTTGTCGCCCATGCCCCATTCCAGCACCATGCGCCGGGCGATGTTGGTGGCCTTGCGGAAATCGTCGGCGGCGCCCGACGTGACGCTGCCCATGAACACTTCCTCGGCGGCGCGGCCCCCCAGGGCCACCACCAGCTGGTTTTCCAGGCGCTCCTTGCTCATCAGCACCTGTTCCTCGGGCAGGTAGAAGGCGGCGCCCAGCGCGCGGCCACGCGGAATGATGCTCACCTTCTGCAGCTTGTCGCTGCCCGGAATCACGGCGGCCGTCACGGCGTGCCCGGCCTCGTGGTAGGCAATCGCTTTCTTTTCCTGCTCGCTCACCGTCAGCGACCCGTTTTCCAGGCCCAGGGTGATCTTGTCCAGGGCGCGGTAAAAGTCGCTCATGTCAATCTGGGTCTTGCTCAGGCGGGCGGCTTCCAGCGCGGCCTCGTTGGTCACGTTCTTCAGGTCGGCGCCCGAGAAGTACGGGGTGCTCTTGGCGATCTCGGTGACGTCCACGCCGCCGGCCAGCGGCTTGTTGCGCAGGTGCACCTTCAGGATCGCCTCGCGCTCCTTGAGGTTGGGCAGGTCAATGGTCACCTGACGGTCGAAGCGGCCCGGGCGCAGCAGCGCGGGGTCCAGCACGTCGGGGCGGTTGGTGGCGGCCAGCACGATCACGCTGCTGGTCTTGTCGAAGCCGTCCATCTCCGAGAGGATCTGGTTCAGGGTCTGCTCGCGCTCGTCGTGTCCGCCGCCAATCCCGGCCCCGCGCTTGCGGCCAATCGAGTCGATCTCGTCAATGAACATGATGGCCGGGGCACTCTTGCGGGCATCCTCGAACAGGGTGCGCACGCGGCTGGCGCCCACGCCCACGAACATCTCCATGAACTCCGAGGCACTGACACTGAAAAAGGGCACATCGGCCTCGCCGGCGATGGCGCGGGCCAGCAGCGTTTTACCGGTGCCGGGGGGGCCCACCAGCAGCACGCCCTTGGGAATTTCAGCACCAATCTGGTGGTACTTGCCGGGGTTTTTCAGGAAGTCCACCACTTCCACCAGTTCGCGCTTGGCCTCTTCGTGGCCGGCCACGTCGGTGAACTTGGTGGGCACGCGGTTTTCCTTGCCGTACTTCTTGGCGCGGCTCTGGCCAAACTGCATCACGCCGTTCTGACCGCCCTGAGCGCGCATGAAGAAGAAGTACATCATGGCAAACAGCAGGATGATCGGCAGGAAGTTCAGCAGAATGCCCAGCCACTGACTGGGGCGCTCGAACGTCAGCTGCACGTCCTGGCGCTCCAGTTCGGCAATCAGCGTGTCGTCGCGGGTGGCGGGATTGCTGGGCAGCAGCACGTTGAAGCGTTCCACCGTGGGCGTGCGCGGCGCTTGGTTGCCCGGACCCGGCAGCGTGATCTGCGTGGGCTCTTTCAGGGTGACGGCCGCGTTGCTCTCGCGCACCACTACCTGGGCCACCTTGCCCTCGCCCAGCAGGTTTTTAAATTGGTCGTAACTCACGCTGGTCCGTCCGCTGATAGGCGCCTGAGAGAACATCAGGAACAGGGCCAGGACGAACAGGACGATCAGCCAGGGATTGAGCCGTTTCAAGAACAGTCCTCCGAAAGGGGAAGGGGGGAATAGGGAATAAGGCGGACTTCGCCCGCTGAACTTGAGTCTACCAGACTCAAGGTGGGTGAGTGAGGGCCGCCTTACACCTGCCCTTTAGTGTTGGGTCACGTTGGCCGCCTGTGGAGGGCGATTCTGGGCAACCCTCTAAGGGGGCCGAGAGGGTTTCAGCAGGCGGGGCTCAGGAGGTGGAAGGACGTCTCGGTGCGCCTTACCCTTCAGCAAGGGCCGTGGGTTGAACCAGGCTTTCGTGGGCAAAAGCCAGAGGCCTGTTGGCGGCAGCATTCCCTTTCTTTCAGCTCTACGACTTCCTGGCCAAGCTTCCTGGCGACATTTCGCCCGTTGTCACGCTGCTCAGCCCACACGTCCCCACACTCCGCCTCATCAAGAGCTTCGAGCCGTTCGTTGAAAGCCGCCCGACTGACACGCTGTTCTTCCGCGCTCTCTTGCGGGCGCCTCGCAGCGCGGCGGAGCAGAGCTTGGGGAGCAAGCAGGCCCGGCGTTCCAGACGACCTTTCTCCCACGGCTCGCGGGCCACGCCTGAAAACGGTCTGGCCCACCGCTCGTGGCGCCTGCGCTTTGGCAAGCGGTCAGCTGTGCGGGGGCAGCGGCGCAGTATCCTGACCGGGAATGATTGACGTGGCCACCACCTGGCAGCAACTGTGCGCGGCGCTCGCGGGGGGCGACTACGACGCGGCTTTTGGCATTCTGGAAGCCGCCATGCGCGAGGCGAAGAAGCCCGAGCGGGCCCGGCTGGCGCTGTACCTGGGCCACCTGCACGCCCTGTATGGCGACGCGGCCCTGGCCGAACTGGGCGCGGCGCTGCGCGAGGCCCGCACCCTGGACCCCGCGCGGCGCGACGACCCGCTATATCTGGCCCTGGCGGCTGAACTTGACGCCCGCACGCGCGGCGGGGAGGCCGCCCCGCCGCCCCAGGGGGTGCGCGAGGGCCCGGACCCTGTCGCGCGCTTTCATGCCCTGTGCGCGCTGGCGCTGTCTGGTAAGCCCCAGGAGGCCCTGGACGTGCATGTGGGCAGCGCCGAGCTGCCGCAGCACCTGCGCTGGCGCCTGCGCTCCTGGGAGGCCGACGCCCACGAGAGCCTGGGCCAGAGCGCCGAGGCGGTGGGCCTGTATGCCGAAGCGGCCCACCTCGCCTCAGGGATGAACCGCGCAGTCATGCTGCAGGAGCAGGCCGCGCTGCACCTGCAACTGGGCCAGCCCGACGCCGCCAAGGCCGCGCTGGATCAGGCCCGGCCCCTGTACGCCGCCCGCCCCAGCCCCGATGAAGCCGAGGAGCAGGGCCTGAACCTCGCCACGTGGCACTACCTGCGCGCCCAGGCGCTGCTGAACCTGGGCCAGCCCTCGGGGGCGCACGACATGATCCGCGAGGCCGCGCGCCTGGAGGCGCAGCACGGCGACCCCAGCTACGGCGTGGCGCTGGTGCGCGGGCAGGTGCTGACCCACCTGGGCCAGACTGAACAGGCCCTGGACGCCTTTGCAGAGGCCCTGCGGCTGGCCGGCGAGGGGGACCGCCCGTACGCCAACCACGAACTGGGCGTGGCCCTCCTGGACCTGGACCGCCCGGTGGAGGCCCGCGAGAAGCTCGAAGCGGCCCTGTCAGACCCGGGGTACCCCTACCTGCCCGAGGTGCTGGCCGACATGGCCGAGTGCGATTACCGCCTGGGCCGCCTGCCCGAAGCGCAGCAGGAAGCCGAGCAGGCCCTGTCGCAGGGGGCCGTGATTCCGGCCAGCCTCGTGCTGGGCAGCGTGGCGCTGGACTATTTCCAGCTGGACGACGCCCTGGACCACTACGAGCGCGTCATTCGCGAGGCCGCCCCCGGCAGCCGTGACTGGCTGACCGCCTCGCAGATGGCGGCCGATGTGATGGCCCAGCAGGGCTTTCCCAACCCGGCCGCCGCCTATGCCTATGCCCAGCAGGCCCTGAGCCACACCCCCGAAAGCGACGACTGGCACGTGACCCTGCAAGAACACCTGCGCCGCGCCGGCGAGATGCTGGCCCAGCAGGGCGCGCAGGGTGGCCGAACGCTGAATTAGGGGTGGAGGGCTATAAGCCATGAGCTCTGGGCCATGGGGAAAAGCAGGGTCACGCGTTCGGGTGGCCCTGCTTCTGTTGTGCTGGACAGCAAAAAGGCCATGAGCCCGGGGGTCCCCCACGGCTCATGGCCCTTATGGTTTAACCGCTTGTGGCGACGCTTTCCCCCTGCTTCAGGCAGGAGCAGGTTGTGCTGCGAAGGCTCCCGGAGTCGGCTCACAGGTGGCGGAGTTGAGTACTTGGGGCCGGGCCTTCACCTCGCCGCCGCCCACTTCCAGCCGCAAGTCGAAATGCGCGGCGACGCGCTCGGCGTCGTGCATCACGGCCAGCAGGGTATGGCCCCGCGTTTCACGTAACATCAGTTCAAGGGCCAGCTGCTGCGTGTCGTCGTCCAGGTTGGCCAGCGGTTCGTCGAACACATAGAGATCGGCGGGCTTGAGCAGGGTCATCAGCAGGGCCACCTTCTTCTTCTGCCCCAGCGAGAGGTCGCTGTAGGGCTGGTGCAGCAGACTGTCCAGTCCCAGGGTCTGAACCAGCGCCTCGCGCCGCACGGCATCGGTGCCCTCCAGCAGGTCGCTCAGGGGGAGGGGGGGAAAGACCACCGGCTCGACCAAGCCGCTCACCCGTGCCGGGCGGGTCAGAGTGCCCAGTTGGGGGGCCAGCAGGCCCAGGGCAGTCAAGGCCAGGGTGCTCTTGCCGCTGCCATTGGGGCCACAGATCAAGGTGCGGCTGCCCTGGGGCACGCGCACAGTGACTCCCTCAAGGACCGTGACATCTCCCTGCCCACAGCTGACCCCCTGCCAGTACAGGTCGCCGCTGGCCTGCTCGGGTGTGCCGGGCGCCTCGTCCAGCTCGCGCAGGCGCCCAATTCCGGCCCGCAGCACGCTGAGTTCGGGAATCAGGTCGATGAGTGACTGAGCGGCATTCACCGCCAGCCAGAACGCTGCCATGTACGCCATCAGGCCCCCCAGCGTCAGCGAGGTGGCGATAATTGCCAGGCCTCCAGCCACCACCACGGCGAATTCAGCAACGCCCAGCGAGATCCGGCTGAGGGTCTGGTACAGCCCGGTGTGCCGGCTGAGGGTATAGAGACTGCTGAGGCGCTCGCCCAGGGCGCCCAGAACCTGCGCCGCCGCGCGTTCCTCAAGGCCGAACGTGCGGGTGGCGCGGTAGGCCGCAATGGCGGCTGTGTGCACCGCCTGCTGCCGGGCCGTGCGCTCCTGCACGTCCTGGGCATTGGTATGCAGGTGGGCCGCAAAGTAGCGCGAGAGCAGCAGCAGCACGGGCGTGATCAGCAGCAGCACCAACGTGAGTTTCCACGACAGCACCAGGACTGTGCCCAGGGCCGTGACGAAGACCGTGACAGAGCGCAGCAGGCTCACGCCCATATCCACGAGTGGATCGACGACCTCATTGACCTCAGACATGGTGCGCGCGGCGTAGTAGCCCTCACCGTGGGCCGCCACCTGTTCGGCCGGCAGGCGGTAGAAGGCGCGCAGCAGCCGGGCCGTCAGGGTGGTGGTCATGCGGTTGGTCAAACGCTGCTGAAACAGGGCGTACTGATAATCCAGCCAGCGCAGGCCGCTGAGCAGGACCAGCGCCACGGCCGCCACCCCCAGCAGCAGCCCGGCCTGGCGCCCAGGGACAGCCACATCGAAAATCCAGCGGGTCAGCAGAGGATTGACCAGGGTCAGCAGCGTGGCGGCGGCGAAGGTCCAGCCCAGGGCCAGGCCAAAGCGCTGGGCGTGGGGTCCCACCACAAAGGCGAGGTCGCGGCGCAGATGACCGGGGGCGCTCACGCGCGCACCCCGCCGGGGCCAGCCAGCAGATGATCGGGGAATAGGGCGCTTGCGCCGCCCATCGCCAGGCGGTGCAGGAAGACGGCCACGCCTGCGCCGCCTGTGCCCAGGTCCGCGCTGATGCGGTGCAGGTAATCGCCAGGAAAGGCCAGGCCGCCCTGGCGCGGCAGGCCGAAGAGCAGCGTCCCTTCAGCGGCGCGGTGAGCGTCGCGCAGCGCTGAGGCGTCGCCCTGAAAAGCATGCACGTCCAGCAGGTACATGCCCAGACCGCTCAGGCCCATATTCAGGCCTGGGAAGAGGGTGTATTTCTGACTCACCGCCGCACGGATGCCGCGCAGGATGTCGTCGTCTCCTGGCTGGGGGCGGGCGTTCTGGTAGCGCAGCAGCACGCTGCCCACCCCGGCGCTGCCACTCTGCAAATAGGGGTACAGGATGCCGCCCGAGACCGCGTCGGGAAAGCCCAGGGCCTCTTTGCCGTCCACCCGCCGCCCGCAGGCCAGGTCAGCGTTGAGGGCCTGCCGGCCCAGGTCCAGAAAGTCAGCGCGCCCGGTGACCCGGCTGAGGTACAGCAAGAACAGCGCCGCGCCGCTGCCACCGTGGGCCAGCCCCACCCGCACGGTGCCGAAGGTGGGCCAGGTGGCCTGGTCGTCTTGAAGACTGACTGTGGCCTGCAGCACTTCCCCAATGCGCTCGGCCTCTTGGCGGTAGCGGGCCTCGCCAGTGGCGTGGTGCAACTCCAGCGCCGCCAAGCCATAGCCGCACGCCCCCAGCCCCAGCGAGATCTGATCGAAGAGGTGCACGCCGCGCCCGGCCACCTGAAAGGCGCGGGCAGCGGCCTCTGGTTCGTTCAGGCGCAGCAGCGCAGTCGTCACACCACCCAGGCCCGAAAAGTAGCCCGGGGCGTAGCGACCATGCAGGGGTTGGCGCGAGATCCACTCGCGGACCCAGTCCGGGACTTCGCCGCTGACCGCCTGCACCGCCAGGGCGACCCCCAGCGCGCCGTGGTCCAGCGTCAGAGGATTACTCAGCTGCGGCCCGCCTGGAAACAGTTGGTCGCTGCGGTGGGGGGTGGCCACACTGAGGACATAACGAATGGCGTCCTGGGCCGCATGTTCCAGACGCGCACTGGGCAGCGGCTGGGGCTCGGTGAGGATGGCGGGGCGCGGCTGGCTGCGCCCGCGCTGCGCAGGTTCCAGGCGGCGCGCCAGGTCGTCCAGATCGGGGACGGCGCCGGGAGTGGTCAGGGTGCGAATCGCGGCCATATACGCTGGGTCCAGAGCGTAATCGCGCTCCAGCGACGCACCAAAGTCTTGGTACAGGGTGGGTTTCAGGCCGTTGAGGGCGTTAATGGGATGCAGCAGCGCCATGAGCACCGCTCCCAGGGCAAAGTGGTCATCGCTGAGCGACGAACCAGCCTGTGCACTGCGCGACGGCGGGGCGTACCCGGGCGTGAACATATTGACTGGCTGGTCCACACCCACTTCGCAGGCGGCTTCAAAATCAATGAGTTTCAGGCGCGGTCGGCCCTGGGCCCAGCCCAGCATCATGATGTTGTTGGCCGAGAGGTCACCGAACGAGATGCCCTGCCGGTGCAGCTGTGCCACCAGCCGGACGATGCCGGCGGCCAGCGCCTGAACCTCGCGCCGCCACGCCGCAATCTCCCGGGCACTGGCATCCGAGCGAATGACCTTGCTGCGGCGCAGGGCGTGCGTGTGCAGCGTTTTGCCCTTCAGACGCTCCTGAACCAGAAAAGCATGCTCCCACTCGGTGAAAAACGCCACGGGCTCTGGGGCCAGCCCCGTGCCACTCAGCTGGGTCAGCAGGCGGTATTCCTTGCGCAGGTGATCTAGAGCGTCGTGGCCCTGCGCCGAGCGGTTCACATGGGGGCGCGCTTCTTTGATGATGACCTGCTGCCCGGTCTGGGCGTCACGGGCCAGATACACCCCGCCGGTATTGGAGTGCGACAGCACGTCCGTCACCTGAAAGCGGCCCTCACCCAGAATCAGGTCTTCATCGGGCTCGGGGGGTTGAAAGGGGTCTGTGACCCAGGCCGGCAGCTGAAAATAGGGCGTGCGTTCGTCAGGCACCTCTTCGAGTTCCGGGCTCAGCAGGTAGGAGGCCTGCTCCCCGCTCACGTCCTGACGGGTCACAGGCAGAATGCCGCCGTAGCGGTAATACAGCACCTTGCTGTCCTTGTAGCGGCGGTCCGACAGAATGTAGGGGCCTTCCTGGCCGCGCAGCGCCTCATACAGCTCGTCAAGGAGCTGCTGGCACTGGGCCACAGTGTTGGGGTAAATGGTCATGAATTTGCCGCTGGAACCGCGCGAGCAGCCCTTGGACAGCAGCATGTCCAGAATCTGGTAGTCGCTGGCGAACTTAAAGGGCACGCCCGCTGCCACGCAGACCCGGCCGGCCAGCTCCAGAACCTGTTCAGCGTTGGTGTGGGTGGCCGAAACATGAATTTTCCAGCCCTGCATGGGGCTGTGCGCACCCAGCGGTTTCACATGGGTCCAGAAGGCTTCCTGAATGATGCGGCAGGTGACGGGAACAAAGCTCTGCGCCACCCGCAGCAGGTGGGGCGCCGGCTGATACCGCTCGAACGCCTCGTAAAATTCGGGGTGAACGTGCAGGCGCCGCAAAATGGCGGTGAACTGGGCCTGGGGGTCAACCTGGGGTGCGGGCATAGGGGCCTCCGTGGGGAGTGGAAAAAGAGAGTCTCTTGTTATGGGGACGTGGGAAAAGAGCGGGTGAACAGCTCCCAGAACCGTTCACCCGAGCCGGCTCAGCGCGGCGCGCTTAGGTCAAAGCCTTCTGGTCTTTGGTGCAGCCAGAGCTGATGGTGCTCCACTCATTGGAGGTCACCGAGTTGCAGCCGGAGCTCATGGTGCTCCAGTCGGCCACGAGGTTGCGGGTGGACTTGGTGCGCAGGGTGTGCAGCTTCAGGATCTTTTTCATGGGTCACGTCCTTGGTGGGCAGCGAGGGGCGAAGGGGCCGGCGGCGGACAGAGTGAAGTGGGCTGTCGAGAAATGCACCTCCTGAGGCCCCGGTCGGAGCGCAGGGTGGGTCTGGTGTGGGGGCAGCGGAGGATGGTGCTGTCCGCTCCTGCCTTGCCCTTGAGACCCGTTGTACCGGCGAGGCTGGGAATCACATGGGACGGCGCCCTTCTGGGGGTGGGACAGGCGCCGGATGCAGTCCGGCGCACCCTGGCAAGGCAGTGCGGGGAACCCCGGCGGCCAGGTGCCAGACGTGGCGCCCAGGGTGCGGGGCTGGGGCCAAAACGACCCCCGACACGGTGTGGGCGCCCGCGTCAGGCGACGGAGCAGCGCGACCGTTAAAGTTGAAGCATGCCCCCGGCTTCTCCGCCCCTGCATGCCAGGGCGGCCATCCCCAAGGCGCTACCGCATGAAGTGGTGCGGCAGGCGGCGCTGGAACGGCTGTCCCAGGTCCATACCCCCTGCACCGTACTGCTGGCCGCGAGCGGGTACGGCAAATCCACACTGCTGGCCCAGTACGCGCGCAGCACCCGGCGGCGGGTGGCCTGGCTGACCGCCAGCACCGGCGACTGTGAGGTCCAGCAGCTGATGCAGAGCCTCAACCGGGCCTTCGCGGGCCGCAGCAGCGTGGAGGTGCCGGCGGCTTACTGCGCGTCGCTGGACGGCTTTGCTCAGGAACTTGTGCGGCAGTGGGGCCAGGAAGACCTGCTGGACCTGATTATTGACCACGCCGAGCGCATCAGCGGGCTGCACGGGGCCTTTTTGGCCAGTGTGGTGGACATGATGCCCGAGGGCCACCGCTTGATTCTGGCGGGCTACGACCTGCACGGCTTTCCGCTGGCACGCCTGAGTGCAGCGGGGCAGGTGGACGTGCTAACCCAGGCGCAGCTGCGGTTTTCCCCCGAAGAAACAGCGCGTTACATGGAGGCCCGGGACTGTCCGGAACTGGCGGCGCCGCTGCAGCAGGCCACCGATGGCTGGCCGGTGGGACTGGCTCTGGGTGTTCTGGACCCTGGGCGCCATGTCGACGCCGACGATCTGCTGCGTGACGTGCTGGCAACCCTGCCCCCACCAATTCAGGTGGCGCTGCCCGATCTGGCGCTGCTAGAGGAATGGAACGAGGCGAGTCCTGGTGGGCTGGGGGTGGCGATGCCCGACCACTGGCTGGTCACTGTGCGCGGGGCGGGCCTGCCCCTGACACCACTGGGGCGTGGCCTGTACCGGCCTCATGGCCTGCTCCTGGGCCTGCTGCGCCGGCAGCTGGAGCGCGATCCGGCCCGGGCCCGCACCCGCTATACCCAGGCTGCCCAGCAAGCCATGCGGGCGGGTGACCTGCTCAGTGCGGCGCGCTTTGCCGCTCTGGCCGGTGATGAAACGCTGCTGGAACATGCCGCTGCCCGCCTGTTTCCCACGCTGCGCTCCAACCTGGAATTCGCCTTGCTGACCGAAACGACGGCGCTGCACCCAGGCACTCCCCCACTGTGGTGGCAGGAATACGCTGCGATTGCCCGCATTGAAACCGGAGAAGTGGCCGCTGGGCTTCAGGATTTGCATGCGTTGCAGCGCGCTGGACAGCTTGGCGCGCTGGGGTACGCGGCGCTGTCGCTGCAAGCGGCGCGCGCTGGCGATCTGGATGCCCAACTGCGCTACGCCGAGGAAGGCCTGAACCACCCCGACGCCCACCTGCACCCCCATCTGAATCTGCAAAAAGCTTCGGCTCTGATTTCTCTGGGGCGGCTGGAAGAGGGCCTGAGCGTGACGGGCCACCTGGTGGCCGAGGCGCGGCGCCGCGCCGCCCCGCTGGACGAAGCCAACAGCCTGAACTATCACCAGTACGCCCTGCAAATGCTGCGGCGCTGGGATGAGCAGGAAACGGCACTAGAGCGCGCCCGGACGTTGTTCCACGACAACGGGCGTCCGGCCAGCGCCCTGCAGATTGACACCAAGCGCATTGATACCCAGTTGCTCCAGGGACGGCTGGAAGAAGCCGAGGCCCTGCTGCGGCAGTCGCTGGCGCAGGCCGAGCGCAGTCAGCCGGTTCATCTGCCTGCCCTGTACCAGTCGCGCGCACGCCTGTTGATGGCGCGCGGACAGTGGCCAGAAGCGGCCCAGGCGTTGCAGGCGGCACAGCAGGTGGTGGAGCGGCAGGGTCTGCATGTGATGCGGCCCTTCTTGCACTTCAATACCTTCGACCTGTATGCCGCTCAGGGCGAAACGGCGCTGGCCGAGGCGCACTATCAGCAGGGGCTGGACACCGCGACCCTGCCCATGTTCCGTGAGCGACTGACGCCGCTGTACACCGGTCTGCGCGCGTTCGATCAGGGTGATGACGTGGCCGCCCGCCGGGCGCTGACCCACATGGCCGAATCGGGTGTGGACCGGGCCCACGTGTTGCGCGCCCACCTGTTGCTGCTGGCGCTGGATGCCAGGGCAGGCCGGCTGAATCCTGCGCAGCTGGAAGCGTTGGTCCCCGCCCTGCGCGGCGTTGATCTTCAGGTGCTGTGCGCGGCTGATCAGGTTCGGCTCCGCCCGCTGATGGCCCGGCTGGGCACCCAGAATGCTCATTTCCTGCGCGGCATGGAGCAGGTGCCAGTCCTGCCCCAGCAGCCAACCTTTGAACTGCATGTGGGGCGGTATATCGAGTGCCGTCTGGAAGGACGGGTGCTGAAGTTGCCGCTGGCTAAATCGGGCGAACTGCTGGTCTGGCTGCTCTGGCACGGCAGCGGCACCCTCAACGAATTGCGGAGCGATCTCTGGGACGGCTCACGCGATCCCCGGCACCACGAATACTTCCGGGTGGTGGTGCGGCGCCTGCGCGCGCTGTTCAGGGAAGCCGCGCCCCTGGAGGTAGATCCGCTGCCCTACCTGCATGGGCGCTACCAGTTGCATCCCGATCTGCCGATCACCTGCAACCTCCTGGAAGCCCGGGAACAGGCGCGCAACGGCCAGTGCCGGGCGCTGCTGATCCTGCGCCCGCAGGACCTGCTGAGCGATGTGGACGCAGACTGGGCGCAGCAGATTCGCGACACCCTGAGCCAGGAGCAGGTGCAGACGCTGGGCACCGTGGAAAGCACCGTGGCTCAGCAGGACCCAGCCCAGGCCATCGCGGTGTTGCGCGAGGCTGTGAGGGTGCACCACGACCAGGAAGCCTTCCACCTGAGCCTGATTCGCGTGCTGACCCGCTGGCAACCCGATCAGGCGCCGGCAGCGTATCAGGCGTACGCCCAGATGCTGGACCAGCAATTTGGGACAGCGCCGGACCCCACCCTGCGCCGGGAACTTCAAGACCTGGGCCTGCGCGTGTAGGGCGGCGCGTGCAGTCAGGCCCGGTCGGCACCCTGGGACACCCGCTCTGTCCCAGCTCATTCCCACCCCCCGATCTACCGTAGGGGCATCAAATTCACCCCAAGGAGATCCACCATGCGCCACATCAAAGCCGTTCTGATGCTCTGCGTTCTCGCCGGTTTCTGCGCGCCCACCGTTGCGGCTCCTGCCTCGGCGCCCCAGGCCAACACAGTGGAGGATCTGATGCCGTCCTGGCCCCCGATTGGCTGGCCTCCTGTAGGCGGCGTGGATACGGTGGACCAGACACGATGACGGCGGCGATGCTGCTGGATATCCGGCGCGCCAGCTTCCTGATTCGCAGCAGCATCGAAGCAGTGCAGCGGGAACAGAGCCTGCACCTGGGCGCCCTGCTGCAGACACTGCACTGCACCGAGAACCTCAGCGAAGCGTTGAGTGCGCTGCACACCTTGCAATACACCTTGCGGCAGTACCCCGATGACCGCTTTATCGTGGCTCAGAGCCACCTGGAGGTGCTGGCCGAAGCCCTTCGCGTGGCCCAGGATGACGCGCGCCAGAGCCCTGAGCTTCTCCAGCAGCTCCTCCTGAAGAAGGGGATTTGAGTGCAGGGACGTTCAGGACGCCCAAAACCGGTGGCTCGATGCTGCCGGTCGGCCACCTGAGGACAGGCCATGAGCCCCGGGTCTCCCCACGGCTCATGGCCTTTGGCTTCTTGCCCTGAGACGGACTGCCGTCCATCTCTGCACCATTCAGGAAAGGGCTGGGTGATCTCTACCATCGGCGCCTCTCGGCTCCGTCTTCCGGACGTCCGTTCCCTTGCCTTCTCTGCTGTGCAAGGCTGCGAGTCCTTCCGGCCGAAACAAGCCCGTTACGCGTGACGGGCTTGTTCGGAAGCCGCATTACCGCTTGACCGTGTACACCGTGGCGCTGCCGCTCTGGCCCAGCAGGCCCGAGCCCACCAGCAGTTCGGTGCCGCCGGCGTTCCACACCAGCAGCGAGGTCTGCATGCCAAAGGCGCCGGTGCGCGTCAGCAGGGCGCCAGTGGCGGTGTCGTACAGCTGCAGGGCGTTTTGCGCGTCGCTGGTCAGCACGGCCAGCAGCTTGCCGTCGGGGCTGAAGCGCAGGGCGCGCACGGCCCTGGTGGCGACCAGGGTTTTAAAGGCGGTGGTGGCGCCGGGCTTGATCAGGGCAATGCGGTCATCCTTCTCGGTGCCGTACAGCACGGCCAGGGTGCCGCCGGGGCTCTGCTGCAGGTCATAGACCTCCGCGTCGGCGGGCAGCTTGAAGACTGGCGTGCGCTTTTTGGTGGCCAGATCGTAGCGGAAAGGATCGCCCTCGTGCGGGGTGATGATCAGGCCCTTGCCGTCCAGGGTGGGCACGGCGCCGTGGATGTCTTCCACCTTCAGCTGCGACTCGGTGACCTTGCCCAGCAGCTTGCCGCTGCGGCCGTCCAGCAGCGCCGCGCCGTAATAGCCGCTCACTGCCGCCAGCTGGCCGCCCGGCGAGGTGCGCAGCGTTTCGTACTCGGCGTCCTCGTCCAGGGTCTCCAGCCGCGTGATCTTACCCGCGCGGTACACGTTGACCGTGACACCCCCCAGGGTCCACACGCTGTCCCCAGCCGCCTCGGCCGACCAGATGGTGCGGGCGCCCACGTTCAGCGCCGTGCCCGTCTTCAGGTTGATGAACTCATTCACCCCGGCGTGCGGCACGCCCCCCACGAAGGCGCCCACCAGCGTGTTGCTGGACGGCAGGGTCACCTGGGGGCGCGCCGGGGCGCCCAGGTTGGCGGTGCTCAGGCGGCCCACGCTGCGGCCCAGCGACAGCACCGTGCCGTCGGGGCCGGCCACCAGGGGCCCGGCGGCATCGAACTCCAGGGGGTCACCAACGGTCTCGCCGCTCTGGGCGTCGTACAGCTGGCCTTCGCCGTACAGGGCATACACGAACTGCTGCGGGTTCAGGAACACCACGCTGCCACGCGCCGAGAGGTCCTCGCCGCCTTCCAGCGCGGTGGCCGCCTGCCCGGCGCGCAGCAGCAGAGCCTGTTCGTCCAGCCGGACCACCGCCGTCTCGCCGCCGGGGGCAAAAGTGGCCGCCACCTCGTAGGGCTCGCCCTCCACCGGGGCCTTGGCCAGCACCTCGCCGCTGGTCAGGCGCACCAGTTCCACCTGATCCTCGTACAGGGCCACCAGCAGGGTGCCGTCGGGGCTCACGGCGATGTCGTACAGGTCGCCGTCGCCCAGCACCGACTGGCGCTGCCCGCTGGCGATGGTCACCCGGTACAGGGTGCCGTCGTCCAGCACCAGCAGGTTGCCCTGAGCGTCAAAGCCCAGCCGGGTGTCGTAGGTGCTCTGGCCGCTGCGCACCTCGCGGCCGGTGGCCGTGTCCCACACCGACCAGCGGCGGCGCGTCATGGCGGCCACCCGCGCGCCGTCGGGGCTGGCCACCAGTCCGGTCACCTCGTCTTGCAGGGTGTACCAGCTGCGCACGGTCTTGAGGTTCTGGTCCAGAATCAGCACCCCGTTATCGGCGTTCACGGCCACCTGCCCGCCGGGCAGAAAGGCGGCCACGCGGCTGTTGGCCCCGGGCACGGTGTACACCTTGGGGTCCGAGAGGCTCAGGGCGCTGGCGGCGCTGCCCAGCGTCAGGGCGAGGCCCAGCAGGGCAGCAAACGGGGTCTTGGGCGTCATCAGGGCCACTGTACAGGGGCGGCGACGGGCCCGTGTGCTGGCTTGCGGGGCCCCCCTCTGGGGGCGCAGGGGCAAAGACCCAACGAAAAGACTCAGCGACCAGGGAGCAGGGCCTGGTCGCTGGGTGGGGTGCGGTCTGGCGTGCCGGCTTAGCCCTGCGGCTCCAGCGCGCGGGTCAGGGCCTGGGCCAGCGCCTGCGGCTGGGCCTTGCCGCCCGTGGCACGCATCACCTGGCCGGTGAAAAAGCCCATCAGGGCCACCCGGCCCGCGCGGTAGGCCGCCACCTTGTCGGGGTGGGCGGCCAGCACCTCGGCCACCGCCGCCGCCAGCGCCTCTGCGGACAGGGCGCCCCCCAGGTTCTCGCGCTCAATGATGCCCAGCGGCGCCTCGCCGGACGCGGCGGCGCGGGCCAGCACCTCGCGCGCCACGCGGGTGGTCAGCTCGCCCGCCGCCAGTCGCTCGGCCAGGGGGGCGAGGTCGGCGGCCTGCACCTGCACCGTGCCCGCCCGCAGCCCCGGCGCAAGGTCGTTGACCGCCCACGACACCACCTGCCCAAAGGTGGCCCCGGGCGCGGCCCCCTGGACAAAGGCCAGCAGCGCCTCGTCCCGCGCGGCGGTGCGCGCCTCGGCTTCGGCGGCGCCCAGCCCGGTCAGCCGCGCCGCCTCGGCCTCTTGCTCGGGGGTCAGCGGCGCCGGGGCCGCAGCGGGCGAAGCTGGTTTCTCGCCCCCGGCCTTTTTCTCGACCCCTTGACCCTTCGACTCCTGGGCGTTCTTGCCCTTGCTCTGGCCCTCTGCCGCTGGCTTTCCGCCCTCTGTCTTGCCTGCCCAAGTGTCCTTCAGCGTGATGATCCGGCCGAACACCAGCGTGCCGGGGCGGCTGTCCACCGGGTCGCGCCAGAAGTAGCCCTGGCGCTCGAACTGGTACCGGGTACCTTCGGGGTCGTGCTCCACGCTGGGTTCCACAAAGCCCCGCGTCACCCGCAGGCTCTCGGGGTTCAGGTACCGCAGGAATTTCGTGTCCAGGGGCGCGGCTTCGTCCTCGTGGCCAATGCCTTCGGGATCAAAGGGGGGATTTTCGGGTCCGGCCGCCGTGTCCTCGGGGTTGGCGGCTTCCGGGTTGGGCACCCGGAACAGGCGGTCATACAGCCGGAATTCGGCCGGCAGGGCACGCTCGGCACTGACCCAGTGAATCACCCCGCCCGCCTTGGCGTCCTCGCCCAGCAGGGTGGCGTGAATATGGGTCACCTGCCCCTGCTCGTCCACCTCAAAGCGGTCGGCGCGGATAATCCCGGCGCCGCGCAGGCGCACGGTGCCGCCGGGTGTCAGGCGCTTGTAGCCCTTGGGGGGCTCGGGGTGAAAATCGTCGCGCTCAATGTAGAGGTCGCGCGTCAGGGGCACCGGGCGGGTGGCCTGCTCGGGGGCCACGCGCTCGCCCGTGGGCCGCGCCACGAGGCCATCCGGGCTGTCGCGCACCACGTCAAAGGGCCAGTACGGCAGCTGAAGGAGCTGCGCGGTATCAAGGTTACTCAGGGTCAGGCGCACCGGATCCAGCACCGCCATCACACGGGGGGCGCGGTGGTTCAGGTCGTCGCGCACGGCGTTTTCGTACACGCTGATGTCCACGGTGCGGTTGGTGCGGCTCACGCCGATCTGGGCGGCAAAGGCGCGGATGGCTTCCGGGGTCACGCCCAGGCGGCGCTGCGCACGCAGGGTGGGCATACGGGGATCGTCCCAGCCGCTCACGGCGCCCTTTTCCACCAGCTTGCGCAGCTTGCGCTTGCTGGTGATGGTGTATTCCAGGCCCCGGCGCCCGAACTCGTACTGGTGGGGCCGGGGCTCAAAGCCCAGGCGCTCCATCAGCCAGTCGTAAATGGCGCGGTTGTCCACGAATTCCAGCGAGCACATGGAATGCGTGACGCCCTCAATGGCGTCTTGCAGTGGGTGCTGAAAGTCGTACATGGGGTAAATGCACCACGCGTCCCCCGCGCGGTAGTGGTGCCCGCGCAGAATGCGGTACAGCACCGGGTCGCGCAGCTTCATGTTGGGGCTGCCCAGATCAATCTTCGCGCGCAGCACATGCTCGCCGTCGGCAAACTCGCCGGCCCGCATGCGGCGCAGCAGGTCCAGGTTCTCTTCGGGCGTGCGGCTGCGGTAGGGGCTGGGGGTGCCGGGGGTATGGGGGTCGCCGCGCAGCCGGGCCATCTCGGCGCCGCTCACCGAATCCACGTAGGCGTCGCCCTGCAGGACCAGTTGCTCGGCGTAGGCGTAGTAGCGCTCAAAGTAATCGCTGGCGTAATACAGGTGTTCGCCCCAGTCCCAGCCCAGCCACTGCAGGTCCTCGGCAATGGCGTCGGCGTATTCCTGGGTGGCCAGTTCGGGGTTGGTGTCGTCCATGCGCAGGTGGTAGCGCCCGCCGTACTGCACAGCCGTCTGAAAATCCAGAAACGACGCAAAAATATGCCCCAGGTGCGCGTAACCGCTGGGTTCGGGCGGAAAGCGGGTGACGATCTGCGGGTATTTGCCAGCCTTCAGGTCGCGCTCAATGATCTCGGTAATGAAATTGGGGGCCACGCGCGGGGCGCCGGGCGAAGGGGCAGCAGGGGAGTCGGGGGCCGTCATACCCCGTAGGATAGCGGCCCCCAGGTGGAGGGTTTCGCACCGGGCGCGGAAATCTCTCGGCACGCCACTGAACCGTGGCCAGAGGAGGAGCGAGGTCCTCTTGCTTGCTCCCCGCTCTACTGCGCCGCTGTTTCAGGCCGCGCGGTTGACCTTCAGATCAACCGCGCGCGATTCATACGGATTCCGGATCATCCGTTGCAGCCCTTCCACTTCGGTACACCCACAGGGGCAACCCGGTGCCTCCACGCCTCTCTGCGAGCCCCTCCGGTCGGGTTCATCCGTTCTTCCAGCACTGATGAACCGGAAGCCTGACCAGAGCGGCGGCCAGTTCTCCCCTGGGATCCGCAAGCGGCCCCTCAACTCCACTTCCGCCGCTGTCTCCGACAGGCACTCACTTCGTTCGCCCCAGAGACCTTGCGGGGGTCTGCCCTCAAGGTCTCCGGGTTCTGTGGTCACTTCAGAGTGCCCAGCGCCTGCCGGGCCTGGGCCTGCACGTCGTGGTCCAGGGCGCTGTCGGCGTTCAGGGCGGCAGCGCGCGCCAGCACCGCGCGGGCCTGGGGGTCGCGCAGCAGGGCCAGGGCCAGCCCCGCGTGGGCCTGCACGAACACGGTGTCCGGGGCGGCGCGCGCCGCGCCCAGCGCCAGGGTGCGGGCGCGCTCTGGGTTGCCGCCGCTGAACATGCGCGCCCGCGCCCAGGCCCCGGCGTGCCACTCGGCCAGCACCGCCTGCAGGTCGGGGCGGCCGGGGGCCAGCGCCAGGGCGCGGTCCAGGGCGGCTCGGGCCTCGTGGGCGGTTTTCAGGGCGCCCAGGGTGTAGCCCCCGGCGCGCGCCTGCAGCCCCAGGGCGCTGCCCAGGGCCAGGGCGGCGTCGGCGTTGTGGGGCTGCTCGCGGCTGGCCTGCCGCCCACTTTCCACGGCCCGCGTCACCCAGAGCGTGCCCCCGGCCCGGTACTCGGCCTGCGCGGCGGCGGCGCGGCTGGCCGTCAGCGGATCGTCGGCCGCACGCGCCGCGTCGTAGGCGCGGGCGTACTCGCCGCTCAGTAGCAGTCCCGGCGCCCCTGCCACCACCTGGGCCCCCGCCAGAGAAACCATCAGAACAGCTGCCAATGCGCCGCGCTTCACGGGCCCCACCCTAGCGGGCGGACGTGAAGCGCGGCTGATGGTGGCGTGGGGCGGGCTCAGGCGGCGGGCTGCTCGGTGGGGGTGTCGGCCTCGGCGCCCCGGCGGCCCCGGGCCGGGCGCTCGCCCGCAGGCTCGGTGGGCGCGCCCGTAATACGGCTCAGGGTGGCTTCAAAGGCACGCAGGGCGTCGCTCTCGCCCAGTTCGGCCACGGCGCGGGCGTTCAGGGCGCCCAGTTCCTCGCGGGTCACGGCGTATTCGGGGGCTTCGTGCCCTTTCAGGCCCTGCAACACGCGGTAGGCGGTGGTGGCCTCAATGGTGGCGCCCTTGGCGGTGGTCACCTGGGCGTCACTGTGCATCTCAGCGCCGATCAGGGTGATGCTCGCGGGGCTGATCAGGGTCACGCGGTCGCCGCGCTCTTCCATGTGGGCGGCGAGTTGCAGCAGGCCGCGCAGGTCGAGCATGCGGTGAAACAGCTCCAGGTGGGCCAGCATGGCTCCGGCTTTTTTCAGGGTGTCCATAGCTGCATTATTCTGCCCTGGGCAGAATTGTCAAGGTCTATTACGAGAGTATGAAGATCCCTCTGCACACAAACGGGGCCCGGAGGCCCCATCTGCACGCGGTGGTTCTCAGTTTTGGACGGTGCTGCGCCCCGCCAGCGTGAGCTTGACCTCCAGCGGCTTGCCGTCGCGCAGCACGCTCAGGGTGATGGTGTCGCCGGGCTTGTAGGCCCGCACGGCAAACTGAAACTCGCTGAAATTCACAATGCGCTTGCCGTTCACGGCGGTCACGATGTCACCCGAGACGCGTTCGGCGTCAGCATTCAGCACCAGGGGCCGCAGGCCGGCCTGCGCAGCCGGGCTGCCAGGGCTCACACTGGTGAAAAAGGCGCCGGGGGTGTCTCCCAGCTTCAGCAGCGGCGCCAGTTCGCGGAAACCCTCTGCGGGCAGGAAGAACAGATTCGAAAAGGGACCACCCAGGAAAATGCCGATGACCGGGGCGTCCAGCTTGGCGCCCGCTTTCAGCTGCGCCAGCCGGGGGTCGGTGGCCGTTACCGGCACCGCGTAGGACTGCGGCTGGCGCGACTGCGGGCGGAGGCTGATGTAGCTCACGATGCCGGTCAGTTCGCCCCGGGCGTTCACCACCGGGCCGCCGCTGTCGCCGGGCACCAGCGGCGCATTCAGTTCCAGGGTGCCGGGCGGAAAGTCCGCGCGCCCCGCATCTGAATCCAGGCCGGTCAGGCGGCCCACCTTGGTCTTCAGGAACGCGCCGTTCCCGTTGCCAATCGCCAGGGCAATGTCGCCCACCGCCGGGCGCGCGGCGGCGAGGCGCAGGTACGGTGTGCCCGCCGGGACTGAGACCCGCAGCAGCGCCAGATCGTCCTGATCGTTGTAGCCCACCACCTGGGCCACGTAGCGCGTGCGGTCTTCGGTCTGCACGCTCAGAACCGTGGCGCCCTGAATCACGTGATAGGCCGTGAGCACCAGACCGTCAGGCGAAATCAGCACGCCTGTGCCCACGCCGTCGCGGCTGGTACACGTGGGGGTAGAGCACTGTTCTACACGCACGGTAGCGGGGCGCACCTTGGCCACCAGCCCCTGCAGGGTGGCCTGCTCCTGCGTGGTCAGGGGCGAGGCAGGCGCCAGCGTGCGCACGCGGCGGTCCTGAACACTTTGCGCCTGAGCATTTGGCGTTGGGGCCGAGGTGGGGTTCTGGGGCGAGGCACTCTGCTGGGCGCCGCCTGCCGACAGCAGGGCAGAGAGCAGGGCCACAAGGAAAGGGCGGACAGCGCCGCCCGCAGCTGACCTGAGGTTCATGGCGCATTGTCGGTCAGCGGCGGCCGGCATGCTGTGGCCAACATTTCTATGTGACTTGGGGCAGATTTCATGCAAATGACAGCCTTTTTCATGATAGGGCGGTGTGCCCGGCGGCGCATGGTCAGCGCTCGGGGTCGCGGCCGGGCAGTGGGGGGCGTAGGCCCAGTTGGCGCTCAGTCAACACGCTCAGGCGGGCCAGCACGGCGGGCCCACTCCAGCCAGTCACGCAGGCGGCGGCCAGCAGCAGCGCGGGGGCCACGGGGGCTGGCAGCGCGGCACTCAGCAGCGCTGTGACGGTCAGGGCGGCCACGCCAGCGGCCAGGGCCTGGGCAGCGGTGCGGCGCAGAGGTTGTCGCCCCGGGCGGGACAGCACGCGGGTCAGCTGGGTAAAGCTGCCCGCCACGAAGGCCAGCAGCAACAGGGGGGCCAGGGCGCTCAGCGCGGGGGGCAGGGAAGACGGGTCAGGCATGGTGGCCTCCGACGGCAGGGAAAAAGGGGCCCACGAACGAACGCGGTGCGATCTGCTGTCAGCATAATATGTCTATAGTCATAAAACAAGTCGCCGGTATGCAATCCCTCTCGGGGCAGGCGTTTACACTGCGCTCATGACCACCACCGTGCCCGGCAGTGATGTGGCCCTCTGGCTGCGCGAACAGCGGCGGCGCCAGGGTCTGGGGCAGGCCGAACTGTGCGCCCGCACCGCGCAGCACGGCGGCGAGGCCGGACGCGTGACCCAGCCGTATCTCAGCCGCCTGGAACGGGGCGAGCGCGCCCTGAGTGCCCTGACCCCCGAGCGGCAGGACGCCCTGCGCCGGGCGCTGAACCTGTCGCTCAGCGAGTGGACCGCCCGCACCGGCCTGCGGCCTCTGGCACCGCACCCCAGCGAGGACATCCTGAGCACCCTGGAACTGGTGCGCGTGCCGGTGCGCGCCCTCGCCACGGCCGGCCTGCCCACCGCCGAGGCCGAGGGCCGCGTGATTGATTACGAACTGGTGCCCCTGCGTGACCACCGCCCCGGCATGCTGGTGCTGGAGGTGCAGGGCGACTCCATGAGCACCGAGGCGGGCGGGATTCGCCCTGGAGACCGCGTGTACGTGGACCCCGGCGACCTGGACCTGCGCGAGGGCCGCATTTACGTGCTGCATGTGCCGGGCCTGGGCCTGACCGTCAAGCGCCTGCGCCGCTACAGCGATCACCTGTGGCTGAGCAGCGATAACCCCGACCACCCGCCCCTGAAGCCCGAGGAAGCGACGGTGGTGGGCCGTGTGTACTTTCACCAACCGCGCGGCCAGCGGCTTTAAGGCAGGCGAGGCGGGAGGAGACGGCCCAAGGCGTTGAGGGCTCCTTTTCTGGTCACGGGGGCCTCGTCTGCGGTGCCGCTTTGGCTATCGGCCTGAAGCGTTGTTGGAGCGCCCCAGATGGCAGCCGTCGGAATGATCCGTCCGCAGAGGGGGCCCACTCTCTGCGGCACGGCACGGGTCACTGCGGTCGGGTCAGCCGGCCCGGCCTGAACCGTTGCGGGCTCAGCGGTGGTCTTACAGCCTCCGCCGAATTCGTCCTGAGGCCAAAAAGCCGCCCTTCAACTCCGCCCGCGCCGCCTGTCTCTGGTGGGGACCCCGCAGAGCGGTGGAAGGTGCATCCCACCGCTTTGGCTTTTGCTCTCAGACCAGCGGCGGCAGGCTGAGGGTGCGCTGTACTGGGCGCACCACGCCGCTGCGGCCGGCGGTCCAGTCGACCAGTCCGGCTTCGGCGTCTGGCAGCAGAGGTTTGGGAAGGGCACCGGGGGCAAACCAGCCCAGGGCGGTCAATTCGGCCGGATCGGGGCGCGGGGTGCCGCCCAGAACCCGCGCGGTAAACACCCAGGCCAGAATGTCCGGCCAGCCGCCGCCCTGTAGGCGATAGACGCCCACCACGCCGCTCAGTTCCACGTCCAGCCCCACCTCTTCGCGCACTTCTCGCACGGCGGCTTCGGGGGCGGTTTCGCCGGGGTCTACCACGCCGCCTGGAAAGCCCCACAGGCGCAGGCCGTAACTCTGCTGCACCAGCAGCACCTGACCCTGGGGGTTGGTCAGCAGGGTGGCGGCACACTGGTGCAGCGACATACCCCCACCATAGAACGCCCGGCCCCGCTACAGTGGCGGCCATGACCCAAGGGCCCTGCGGCGTCTTTGTGTACGGCACCCTGATGCCCGGCGAGCGCAACGCCCACGTGGCGGCGCTGGGTGGCTCTTTCCGCGCCCAGCGCGCGGTGCTGCGTGGCTTTGCCCTTTACCACCTGAGCCCCGAAGCTTACCCCGCCCTGGTGCCGGGCCCCCCAGAGGCCCAGGTGCGCGGCCAGCTGCTGAGCTACACCCCCGAAGCGTGGCGTGAGGCCCTGCCCTTTCTGGACGACCTGGAAGGCCTGCACGACGCCCCACCCCTGTACACCCGTCAGCTCGTGACCCTGCACCTGGAAGGTGGGGGAGAGGCGCCCGCCTGGGTATACGTGTACGCCCGCACGGGGCGGCTGGGGCAGCCCGGCGCCGTGGCGGTCCCGGGCGGCGACTGGCGCGCCGTGCCGCACCGCGACCGCCCGGCCCCCGGCGAGCGGTAAAGCATCAGCGCCGCAGGCATCAAAAAACTGCCACCCCAAAGCAGGGTGGCGGTGACCATTCAGTCGGGGTTTAGCGAACGATGCGCTGGCCGCGACGAATCTTGAGCTGATCGGTCAGGGCGATGTACTCGTCGTAGTTGGTGCGCTCCAGGTACTTCAGGAGGCGGCGGCGCTGGCCGTTGAGCAGCTGCAGGCCGCGCTGACCATGCTTGTCCTTCTTGTTGGCGGTCAGGTGGGCCGACAGGTTGTTGATGCGCTCGGTCAGCAGGGCAATCTGCACGGTGGTGCTGCCGGTGTCGGTGCCGTGCTTGGCGTGGGTCTGGATGGTCTGCTTCTTGTCGATCATGGGTGATGCCTCTCTTGTTATGAACGTCCCGCACGCGCCAGCCCGGCAAAAACGGGGGAGAACCCCCGGGGCCTGACCGTTCGCGGCGGCAAACGCGAGGATAGCACGCCCGGGCACAGAAGCAAGCGGCCTCACCTTGACACGGGCCCCCCTCGCCCCTAGTATGGCTTCGCCTCTCTGAGATGCTCGGGTGGCGGAATTGGTAGACGCGCACGTTTGAGGGGCGTGTAGCTTAGCTGTGTGGGTTCAAGTCCCATCCCGAGCACCACAAGCGCCGGCACTCTGATCAGGGTGCCGGCGCCGTTTTGTGCCCTTGTGCCGGTGGGCGGCGCTCTGGCCTCTGTTCCCAGCGCACCTGTGCTATGCTTCCGCCTGCATTGCTGGCGCAGCGCAGCGTGAACGCCTGAACCTGGTCAGGGCCGGAAGGCAGCAGCCATAAGGGATGATTCGCGGGTGCCGCTGCTCACCGGCAATGCTTTTTTAGTGCCATCAACGCGCGCGGCCCGTCCTAAAGAGGGGCCGCGCGCTGTTGTGAGGCTGGCGAGCTTCTTACCGGGTCAGGCGGTCCAGGTCGCTCTGGGCCTGGCGTAGGCGTGCCTGCCGGGCTTCGCGCTCGGTGTACACGTGGGCGTGGGGGGTAAAGTGCTCGGTCAGCGGGGCAGGGTCGCCCACCTCGTGCCCCAGGGTGGGGCGCAGAACCGGGTGCAGCAGCGACAGCAGGGAGACGGGGTCCTGGCTCATGGGCCCAGGGTCGCGCTCGCCTGTCACCGTGGGGTCTGCGCCGGGTCAGGGGCCCGTCAGCCGCCACGGTCAGCGGGTCTTGGGCTGCAGCACCAGCGCCTGGGTTTCTTTCACCACCGCCAGTTCGCGCAGTTGCTCGGGGTCCAGGTCGCCGGCCCCAGCCAGCGCCTCGGCCTTTTTGCGGTCAATGGTGGCCACCTCCAGCGCGGCGGCGTCGCCGAAGGTTTCCCGGAAGCGGTCCACGGGGTATTCCACCCGCCGCGAGACCTTCAGGGCGGCGCGGTACAGCTCGGTTTCGGCCTGCTGCCCGGTCTGCAGCGCAGCCTTGATGCGCGCGCCCAGTTCGTCGCGCTCGGCTTCCAGGCCCAGCAGGGTGTCGCGCAGCGTGGCGTAGCGCTCCAGCAGCTCGGCCAGCGAGAGGTCGTCGGGTTCGCTCATGGGCCCCAGGATAGACCCGGTGCAGCCCGGCCGGCGGCGCGGACATTACCATGCCGCGCATGGATGACACCGCCGAACACACCGCCTCTGACCTGGAGCGTCGGCTGCTCGACGCCATCCGGCGCGGGGCCAGCATGGCGGACATCGCCAACCTGAAAGAGTCGGACGTGGCCACCCCCGAGGCGGCCATTCGGGCCCTCAAGGACGGCAACGCGCGCTTCTTCAGCGGGCACGCCACCCGCCCCGAGGTCAGCGCCAACGAGCGCCGCGCCCAGATCATGGGGCAGACCCCCTACGCGGCGGTGCTGGCCTGCAGCGACAGCCGCGTGCCGGTGGAACTGGTGTTTGACCAGGGGCTGGGGCAGCTGTTCGTGGTGCGCGTGGCGGGCAACGTGGTGGGGGAATCCGGCCTGGGGACGCTGGAATACGCCATTCGCCACCTGGACGTTCACCTGATCGTGGTGCTGGGTCACGAGGCCTGCGGCGCGGTGGCCGCCGCCCTGCTGCCCGAATCCCAGATTGCCGAGGAACCGCCCCATCTGCAGGCCCTGATCCGGCGCATTCAGCCCAGCCTGCGCGCCATGTCGCCCATCCGTGACAAGAAGGCCCGCATGCGCGAGGCGGTGCTGCACAACGTCCGCCATCAGGTGCACCGCCTGCGCGGCGAAGCCCTGATCCGCGCCGCCGAGGCCAGCGGCCAGATCCGCGTGATCGGCGCCTACTACGAGATTGGCAGCGGCGCCGTGGATTTCCTGACCGAAGAAGAGGACTTAAGGCCATAGGGCGGCCTATAGCAAATGGTCAATGGCAGATGGCCGATGGCAGGGGCAACCCTGAGCCATCGGCCATCTGCTATCAGCCTTGCGCTCTCCGCCTAAATCACAAACTCGCCGTTCCGCATCACCGGCTCGCGGCCACCGTCTTTGGTCAGGCCGTCCACGTTCATCTGGTCGCTGCCGATCATCCAGTCCACATGGGTCAGGGAGTCGTTGCCGCCCTTGGCCAGGAATTCGTCCAGAGTCATGTCCACCCCGCCGCGCACGTTAAAGCGGTAGGCGCTGCCAATGGCGATGTGGCTGGCGGCGTTCTCGTCGTACAGGGTGTTGTAGAAAAACAGCCCCGAACGGCTGATAGGGCTGGAGTGCGGCACCAGCGCCACTTCGCCCAGGCGGTGGCTGCCTTCGTCGGTCTCGATCATCTTCAGCAGCGCGGCCTCGCCCTGCTGGGCGCTGGCCCCGGTGATCCGGCCGCCCTCGAACTGAATGCGGATGCCGTCAATCAAGGTGCCGTTGTACGACAGCGGCTTAGTGCTGACCACGGTGCCGTCCACCCGCTCGCGGTGTGGGGCGGTCCAGACTTCCTCGGTGGGAATGTTGGCGGTGAAGGTGACGCCGCCCGGGGTATCGGCCGCGCCGCCGCCCCAGACGTGGTCGTCGGCCAGCCCCACCGTCAGGTCGGTGTCGCCACCCTGAAAGTGCAGCGCGTGGTACCCCTTCTCGGTCAGCAGGTCGCGGCGGCGCTTCAGGTCGGCCAGATGCGCCTGCCACAGCGCCACCGGGTCGGGCTGGTCGGCGCGGGTGGCGGCGAAAATCGCGTCCCACTGCTTCTCTACGGCCTCTTCTGCGCTGGCGTCTGGGAACATCAACCCCGCCCAGCCCGAAACCGGCGCGCTGATCAGGTTCCAGTTCAGGCGGTTGGTCATCACCTGCGCGGTGTAGGGGCGGCGGTAAGCGGCCAGGGTGCGCTGGTGGGTGGCCACGCGCTCGGCGTCCACGCCGCCCAGCAGGTTGGGGTTGGTGGCGCGGATGGCGATCACGGCTCCGCCCGCGTCGGCGGTTTCGATCTCGGCGTCCACCCGCCACTTGCTGATCTGCTCAAAGGAACCATCCGGGGCCAGTTCAAAGCGGGCCAGCTGCACGTCGTCGTCGTCCCAGCGCACGTCCACGAAGCTCGCACCCGCCGCGTAGGCCTCGCGCACCACCAGTCGGGCCAGCGCCGCCGTTTCCACCGGGGCCTGTACCAGCACCCGCTGGCCCTCACGCACGCCCAGACCCACCCGCACCGCCAGCCGCGCGTAGTTGCGCAGTTTCTCGTCAAAAGAAAGTGTCATGTCAGGGTGCAGGATAGCGGGGCCCAGGGCCAGGGCGGCTGCCGGGGCCGGACACAGCCCTTGACGGCTGCCCCCCCGTTGCCTATAGTTCTGTGGCTGGCCGTCGAGGCGTAGCGCAGCCTGGTAGCGCACTACCTTGGGGTGGTAGGGGTCGTGAGTTCAAATCTCGCCGCCTCGACCAGCAGAGAAGCTCCTCTTAGAGGGGCTTTTTTCTTTTTTCTGTAGGGGGCTCGGCGGCTGTTTGATAGCCCAGAGAGAACGCATACGGAACGGCCGGTCAAGTGCCGCAGAGGGCCACCCCTGGAGGTCACTCTCCTTACGCGGGCTAGGTCATCTGGCGGCGGCGCGCGGTGGGGGCGCTGGCCTACACTCGGGCGCATGACGGAACAGGGCTCGGTGGTGCGGGCGGCGGCGGCGGCGTATCCGGTGGATTTTCTGGAGGGCTGGGCGGCCTACGAGGCCAAGCTCTCGCGCTGGGTGGGGGAGGCGGCGGCCCAGGGCGCGCAGCTGCTCGTTTTTCCCGAATACAGCCCGCTGGAACTGATCAGCCTGCTGCCCCGCGACCTTCACCACGATGTGTTGGGCATGCGCCCGGCGCTGCAGGCCTTCCTGCCCGAGTTCCTGGCCCTACACGCCCGGCTGGCCCGCCAGCACGGCGTGGGGATCGTGGCGGGCAGCTATCCGGTGGCCCAGGGCGAGGGCTTTGTGAACCGCGCCTACGTGTTTGGCCCGGGCGGCACCCAGGCCCACCAGGACAAGCTGCTGATGACCCGTTTTGAGGCCGAGGAATGGGCGATTGCGCCCGGCGAAGGCGTGCGTGTGTTTGACCTGCCGCTGCCCGGCTGGACGCTGCGCTTTGGCATTGCCATCTGCTACGACAGCGAGTTCCCCACCCTGGCCCGCCAACTGGCTGAAGCCGGCGCGGAACTGCTGGTGGTGCCGTCGTTCACCGGCAGCCGCGCCGGGTACACGCGCGTGCGGGTGGGCAGCATGGCCCGTGCGCTGGAAAACCAGTGCTACGCCCTGCACGCGCCCCTGATTGCCAACGCCCCCTGGACCTACGCGGTGGAAGACGCCCACGGGGCCGCCGGCATTTACGCCCCCGCCGATAACGGCCTGCCCGCCGACGGCGTGGTGGCGCAGCGCGGCTGGAACGAGGCGGGCTGGCTGGTGGCCGACCTGGATCTGGCCCTGACCCGCCATGTGCGCGCCGACGGCCACGTATTGAACTGGCGCGACCGACAAATAGGCCAGAGCCGCCCCGGCCCCGCCGAGGTGGTGCCCCTGGCGGCCGAGGTGCCCGCGTGACCGCCCCCAGCATTCGCCGCCTGACCCTGGCCGATGCCCCCGCCTACCGTGAGGCCCGTCTCGCTGCCCTGCGCGCTGACCCCGACGCCTTTGTGACCACCGCCGAGCACTTCGCCGCGTGGCCGGCTGAACGGCTGGCCGAGCGCCTGGCCCCGGACGCCCCCGGCGTAACCCTGGGCGCCTTCCTGAAGGGTGACCTCGTGGGGCTGCTCACCCTGATGCGCGAGCAGCCCCCGACCCAGGCGCACCGCGTGAACATTTTCAGTGTGTCGGTGGCCCCGGCGGCGCGCGGGCAGGGCGTGGGCGAGGCGCTGGTGCGCGCAGCCATCGCCGAAGTGCAGACGTGGCCCGGCGTGACCGCCCTGAACCTCGCCGTCATGGACACCCAGCACGCCGCCCGGCGCCTGTACGAACGCTGCGGCTTTCGCGTGTGGGGCACCCAGCCGGACGCGGTGCGCCGGGACGGGCGGGTGCACGCAGAGCACTGGATGTGGCTGCCCCTTTAGCTTTCAGGGTGTGGGCCGAACTGGAAACTGGCTGACCTGTGCCTCCCACTGCGCTATCAGCTTGCGCAGATCCTCCTCGGTGAGGGGAAAGTCGAGCCAGCATTCCAAGATCTCACCGGTTTCTGACCAGGCTGGTGAATGGTTTAGTTCATGGGCAAAGGGCGGCAGATACTCTGAACTCAGCGTGACGCGTAGGTGCAGCTGATCGTCCCGCTCAGGGTGTCTGAACCAGGGCGAGCGGGCCGCGATCATCAAGCAGGGTTCGGTGAAGGACTCCTCGCTGCTCAGCACGGCCCCCTGCCAGCCAATAAAGGTCGGGGCGTGTTCTGCCACCTCTGTCAGCCAGGTCCCCAGCCGCTGCGCCTCCTGCGCGGTCAAGCAGGGGTCTACCACCTCCCAGAGCCGGCCATCTGGCAAAGACAGCTTTAGCCGCACATTCAGCCAGTTGGCATCCCATTCGTCTGTGGCCTCCGGGAACTGGTAGTCCAGGATTTCGAGAGACAGGTGAAGTCCACCACCGTTCTGCAGCTGCATGTCTCTTGATTTTACCCGTCCCTGCCGCACGGACAAACTCGCCCCCACGCCCGTACACTGCCCCCATGCCTGTCACCCTGTCCGACCGCCTGAGCGCCGAACTCTCCGGCCTGCGTGAAAGTGGCCTGCTGATCAGCCCGCGCGTGCTTGACGCCCCGCAGCACGCCCGCACCACCGTGGACGGGCGCGAGGTCGTGAACCTTGCCAGCAACAATTACCTGGGCTTTGCCGACCACCCGGCCCTGAAGGCTCGCGCCGCCGAGTACCTGGAGAAATGGGGCGTGGGCGCCGGGGCCGTGCGCACCATTGCGGGCACCCTGCGCATTCACGAAGAACTCGAAGAGCAGATTGCCGGCTTCAAGCACACCGGCAGCGCGCTGGTGCTGCACAGCGGCTTTTCCACCAACCAGGGCGTGCTGGGCGGCCTGCTCAAAGAGGGTGACCTCGTGGTCAGCGACGAGCTGAACCACGCCAGCATCATTGACGGCCTGCGCCTGACCAAGGCCACCCGCAAGGTCTTCAAGCACGCCGACCCCGAAGACCTGGACCGCGTGCTGCGCGAGAACCCCACCGAAGGCCTGATCATGGTGGTCACCGATGGGGTGTTCAGCATGGACGGCGACGTGGCGCCGCTGGACAAACTCGTTGAGGTGGCCCGCAAGTACGGCGCCGTGACCTATGTGGACGACGCCCACGGCAGCGGCGTGATGGGCGCGCAGGGCCGGGGCACGGTGCACCACTTCGGCTTTGAATACGCCGACGACGTGATTCAGGTGGGCACCCTGTCCAAAGCCTGGGGCGGCGTGGGCGGTTACGCGGCCGGGCACGCCAACCTGCGCCAGCTGCTGATCAACCGCGCCCGGCCCTACCTGTTCTCCACCGCCCAGGCCCCCGCCACCGTGGGGGCCCTGGCCGCCGCCCTGGACGAGGTGCAGCGCGACCCCACCCTGATGGAGCGGCTGTGGGACAACACCCGTTTCTTCAAGGCGGAATTGCAGCGCCTGGGCTTCGACACCTTTGGCAGCGTCACGCCCATTACGCCGGTCATTTTCGGGGAAGCGCCCGCCGCTTTCGAGGCCAGCCGCCGCCTGTTCGACGAGGGCATTTTCGCTGTGGGGCTGGGCTTCCCAACCGTGCCCCGCACCCTGGCCCGCATTCGTAACATCGTGACCGCCGAGCACACCCGCGACGATCTGGAACAGGCCCTGGCCGCCTACGAGAAGGTGGGCCGCGCCCTGGGCACGATTGGAGGCTGATGGATTACCGGATTCGGGCCTCTGTTGACCCGCTCGCGCTGGGGCAGCTGCGTGAGGTGGCCTGGGGCGGCGACGATGATGGCCAGGGCTGGCCGGCCATATTGTCCCGCTCGCTGACCTGGGTTACCGCCCATGACAGTGACGTGCTAATCGGCTTCGTTCATGCCGCTTGGGACGGGGGCGTTCATGCCTTTTTGCTGGACACCACCGTTCACCCGGCCTGGCAGCGGCGCGGCATCGGGACCGAACTGGTTCGCCGGGCGGCAGCTTCGGCGCGCGATCTGGGCGCCCAGTGGTTGCACGTGGACTACGAACCGCATCTGGCTGGCTTCCATGCGGCCTGCGGTTTTAGGCCGACAGCAGCGGGTCTGCTGCGGCTGAACTGACCAGGGTTCCCTCCTGTCCCGGGCGGCGCGCCCTATCATGCCCCCCATGACCAAGCGGCCAGCGGTGGGCGACCGGCAGGACAAGGGGCAGGACGTGCAGGCGATGTTCGCCGCCATTGCGCCCCGCTACGATCTGCTGAACCGGGTGCTGAGCCTGGGCGTGGACCGGGGCTGGCGCCGCGCGGCGGCCCAGGAGGCGCTGGCCCTGCAGCCCCGCCGCGTTCTGGACGTGGCCACCGGCACCGCCGACTTTGCCTTGGAACTCAAGAGCCGCGCCCCAGCAGCCGAGGTGATCGGCAGCGATTTCGTGCCGCAGATGCTGGCCATTGGCCGCGAGAAGGCCCAGGCCCGCCACCTGAAGATCGCTCTGGAAGAGGGGGACGCCCTGAACCTGCCCTACCCCGACGGCCACTTTGACGCCGTGACCTGTGCCTTTGGCTTTCGCAACTTTGCGGACTACGAGCGCGGGCTGGCCGAATTCTGGCGGGTGCTGGCGCCGGGGGGCCGGGCGGTGATTCTGGAGTTCCCCCCGCCCCGACCCGGGCTGTTCGGGGCGCTGTTCCGCTTTTACTTTCAGCATGTCCTGCCGCGCATTGGCGCGCTGGTCAGCGGGAACGCCGGGGCCTACACCTATCTGCCCGAAAGCGTGCTGGCCTTTCCCGAGCCCGCTCGCCTGGAACGCATGATGCAGGCCACGGGCTTTCGCACCCGGCACCGGCTGCTCACCTTTGGCATTGCCGCCATTCACGTGGGCGACAAGTTGTAGGGCTCAGCGGCTGGCGCTGAGAAGCCGGCCCTGGCCCAGCCACAGGCGCAGGGCGCAGGCCATCAGCAGGGCGCCCAGCGGAAAGGGCACCGCGCCCAGGTCCATGCGGGCGTCCACCCCCCGCGTGAACGACCCGAAGCGCCCGCGCACCTCGCCTGCGTAGTGGCGCAGGTTGACGTCCAGGCCATCGGTGAAGGTGCCGTAGCGGCCCGTTACCGTGTCCGGGGTGAAATTCAGGGTCACGTCCACGCCCTCGGTGTAGCCCCCCAGGCGCACGGTCATCACGCCCGCTGCAATCTGCGCGCGCACGTCAAAGCCGTGGGTGATACCGCCCACGCGGCCCAGCAGCACGCCCTCGTCAATCCACACCGTCACGTCGGTGCCGTCTGTGTAGCCGCCCACGCGCCCCTTCAGGCGCTCGCCGTCCCAGGTGGCTTGCAGGGCCACCCCATCCGCAACACCGCCGAAGCGGCCTGAAAGAGCATCCATACGGGGATTATGGGTGATGGCCGAAGGGTGAGGGAAACGGGCCAAGTCAGAGATAGCCTAACCGATATTGGAATCCAATAACGAAAACGTATATTGATGTATGCCAATTCATCACGGTGATCTGGAACTGTCGCTGCTGACGTTGCTGGAGGGGGGTGAGCGGTACGGCCTGGACCTGGCCAAGGAACTGCACACGCTCACGGGGGGCGACCTGGCGCTGAATGCGGGCACCCTGTATCCGGCGCTGCACCGCATGGAACAGAGGGGCTGGCTGCAGAGCGAAAGCCGCCCCAGCAGCCGGGGCGGGCACCCCCTGCGGTACTACCGCCTCACCCCAGCCGGGCAGGCTGCGCTGGAGGCCAAGCGGGAGGCCTACCACCGCTGGCACCAGGGCCTGACCGAGCGCTGGGGGAACCGGTGAATGGCCTTGAGCGGTTTCTGAACCGGGCCACGCGCGGCCTGCCGGCGGGCCGAAGGCGACTAGTCCGCGAAGAGCTGCGAGGCAACATTCTGGAGCGGACAGCGGAATTGCAGGTGACGGGCCTGCCCAGAGAAGAGGCGCTGCGCCGCGCCCTGCAGGATTTTGGCGCGCCGGCGCCACTGGCCGCCGGGCTCCGGCGGGTGCACCTGTGGCCCAGGCTGGGGCTGCTGGGCGGGTTGTGCAGCGTGGCGCTGGCGGGCACCCTTCTGGCCCTGCCACGCCAGACCGCAAGAGAGCTGCCCCTGGTCACGTATCTTCCAGAGTGTCGGCCAAGCAGCACCACCAGCGCCGCCCTCTGTACCCACGCCCAGGACTTCTGGGTGGGGCTGGGCGGCCTGACGGCCCGCCTGGAGGCGCAGGGGGCGACGGTGGAGACGGTTCAGCGAACGGTGCCGGTCCCTGCAGGGCTGGAGAGCCCCCTGACCAGCGTTTCTGAAGAGGTCTTGGTGGTGCGCTGGATGGAGGCAACGGGTGAAGCAGGTAGGGTCGAATTTCCCCGCACCAACCGCGTCCTGGACATCATGATTGAGCAGGCAAACCGCAATGGGCGCCCAGACTTCTGGCCGGGCCCGGTGCTGGAGCGCGGCGGCGAGCGGCTGTTGAGCAGCGACATCCTCCTCAGCAGTGTCTGGTCCACCTTGAACCAGCCGCTCACCGTGGAACGCCCGTTTGATGGCCCGGTACTGCGGCTGGGCCGCCTCCGGCTGGAACTGGCGCAACCCGGAGAGGGGGTCAGTGTCCTGCCGATGGTGGAGCAGCGGCTGGGAGCCACGCTCTACGGCCCCACGCAGCTGACCATCTTTGCCGGCGCCCACCTGATTCCCCGGCCTCATGAATCGCGGGGAAGTGTGCCTAGCTTCGCCCAGCACATTGACGTACAGGGTGTACCCGGCGAGGTGTACGCCGTGCTGCGCCCGGTGGCTTTCCGGGGGGTGAATGGTCTGGGCATGGACTTGGCGACGGTGGATGACCAGGGACAACTGCCATTCCGTTCCGCCCAACCGCAAGTGCGCTTCGTGCGGGATCTGAAGGCGCTGGGCGCAAGCGGCGCCGCCAAGCCTGCTGTGGCGCTGCTGCGTCTGGGCCTAGCCGTGCGCATGGGCCGCGACGGCTTAGTGGCCTACACCCTGGAAGTCCCTTAAAAAGGCAACAGCAAAAAAGGCAGGCCGGCGTTCGAACACGCCAGCCTGCCTCTTGTTGGTCGAAGGTGACCTCTCTATCACCCTTCAACCCTCAACCATCACCCCTTACAGTTCCAGCAGCATCCGCGCGGGGTCTTCCAGCAGGTTCTTGATCATCACCAGGAACTGCACCGCTTCCTTGCCGTCAATGATGCGGTGGTCGTAGCTCAGGGCGATGTACATCATGGGGGCGATCACCACCTGCCCGTTCTGGGCAATGGGGCGCTCGATGATGTTGTGCATGCCCAGAATCGCGCTCTGGGGCGCGTTGATGATGGGGGTGCTCATCATGGAACCGAAGGTCCCGCCGTTGGTGATGGAGAAGGTACCGCCGGACATGTCCTCCAGCGTCAGCTTGCCGCCCTTGGCCTTGGTGGCAAATTCAGCGATCTGCTTCTCAATGCCCGCGAGGCTCATCTGGTCGGTGTCGCGCAGGATGGGCACCACCAGACCACGGTCACTGGCCACCGCAATGCCAATGTCGTAGTAGCCGTGGTAGATGATGTCCTTGCCCTCCACGCTGGCGTTGACGACCGGGAAGGCCTTCAGGGCCTCGGTGGCCGCGCGCACGAACAGGCTCATGAAACCCAGCTTGGTGCCGTGCTTGGCCACAAACTGGTCCTGGTACTTCTTGCGCAGGTCCATGGCCGGCTTCATGTTGACCTCGTTGAAGGTGGTCAGCAGGGCCGCCGTGTTCTGCACGTCTTTCAGGCGCTCGGCAATGCGCTGGCGAATGCGCGTCATGGGCACGCGCTGTTCGGGGCGCGCGCCAGCCGGAATGTGGGCGGCGGGCATCACGGCGGGGGTGCTGGGCTGCTGAGGCGGCGCGGCCTGCTGGCTCACCGGCTTGGCGGCGTCCTGGGGGCCCTGGTAGGTCAGGCCGCCCTGCGCGGCGGCCACAGCGTCGGCCTTGGTGATGTTGCCCCGGGGCCCGGTGGCGGGAATCTGGGCGGGGTTCAGACCCTGTTCAGCCACGATCTTGCGCACGGCGGGCGAGAGGTCGTCGCGGCGGGTGGCCTCGTTGCCGGCCGGGTTCTCCGTGGGCGCTGTGCTGGCGGCTGTGCCCGCCGCTGGCGTCTCGGTGGGGGCCGGGGCCGGCGCACTGCCCGCGTCGCCCACCACGCCCAGCACCTCTTCGCTCAGGACGGTGTCGCCCTCGTTCTTGGCGGTGCTGACCAGCACGCCGTCTTGCAGGGCGGTGACTTCCAGCACCACCTTGTCGGTTTCAATCTCGGCCAGCACCTCGCCGCGCTTCACGGGATCGCCGGGCTTCTTGTGCCACGCCAGCAGCGTGCCTTCGCTCACCGACTCGGAAAAAACAGGAACCTTGATGTCCGCCATAACGCCTTCTGTTATACCCCCCGGGACCTGTGACTGGGCCGGGAACGGCAACAGAGGCGGGTGCGGCGTCCCTGCGGGCGGGCCGCGCCCTTTGGCTTAGGGGCCAGTGCGTCATGCGGCGAATTTCGGCAGGCGGGGCGGGCCGCTAGCGTAGAGCCAACCGAGAGGAGCGCCTGACGCCGCCTCCGGAGGAGTTGCCATGCCCAGACTGAACCAGATTATCGCCGTGGAAAAGGGCGTGAAAAGCCGCTCCTTTGCCGAACTCACCGACGCCCACCAGCAGTTGCAAAAGCCCACCCTGCTGGGCGGCATTGCCCGCACCTACCGCCCCAAGGACGAGGAAGGCGAGCTGCTGCCCCCCGAATCCACCCGCGTGCAGGTAAAAGCCGAAGAGGTGGTCCGCCAGACCGCCCAGATTCTGACCGGGCTGTTTGACGTGACCGCCACCAAGGACTGGGCCAACTGCGAGGCAAAAGCCGACGTGGTGGTGGGCGAGCGCGTGCTCCTGAAACAGGTGCCGGTCAGCTACCTGCTGTTTCTGGAAAAGCAGCTGACCGACCTGAGCACCTTCCTGCGCAAGCTGCCCGTGCTGGACGCCAGCGAAAGCTGGACCTTTGACCCGGGTGCCGACGCCTACGCCACCGAGCCCGTTCAGACCGTGCGCACCCGCAAGATTCCGCGCAACCACGTGAAGGCCGAGGCCACCGACAAGCACCCGGCGCAGGTGGAGGTGTACTACGAGGACGTGACCGTGGGGTACTGGCGCACCGTGAAGTTCAGCGGCGCCCTGCCCGCCCAGCGCGTGCACGAGTTGCAGACCCGCGTGCAGAAGTTGCAGCAGGCCGTGAAATTTGCCCGCGAGGAAGCGAACAGCTTTGAAGTCACCGAGCAGAAGGTGGGCGAGCGGGTGTTTGCGTACCTGCTGGACAGCTAAGCGCCGCCTATGAATGACCGGAGCCCCGACCACAGGGCTCCGGTTTCTGCTGTGGCCTACGCCACCCGGCGCATGTGGGCGGTTGGCCCCGCGCCCTATCCTGAGCCCTGGAGTACCAAGCTGAGGCTCAGCCTCAAGCTGACAGGAAGACCGCGTTTCAGTGCAGGTTCGAGTCCTGCGCCCGCCATCACTGCGGCGGGGTAGCCCAAACCGGTAGAGGCGGCGCGGCCTTCCGAAACACAAGCTCAAGCTTCCACTCCAAGCTGAGCATTCGCCGCTGAGGGTCCAATCAAGGGCGGCCGGTCGGACAAGCCGAGGTCAGGGGTTCAAAACCCCTTCGCTCCTCCACCCACGGAGCGGTAGCTCAGCCGGGAGAGCACGGCTGCTGAGCATGAACCGGACGCTTAAACGCCGTGGACCCGTGCAATTCAGCGGCACCCCAGGGGCGGAGGACCGGACATGTCCTTCGCTCCACCTCTTTGATGGGCAGATAGAGAAAGCCCCCGGGGATGTCCCCAGGGGCTTTTCAAGTGAACTTTACCCGTCCTGCTGCGCCGTCTGGGCCAGTTCCTTCTGGTCCTGCACGACCTCGCGGCTGATCTTTTCGCCCAGGGCGTCAGCAATCACCTTGGCCTGTTCCTTGGCGTGCACGCTAGCATACCCGGCGGCGGTGCTGGCGGCACGTGGGCGGGTGGCGCTCTTCAGGGTCTGACCGGGGGCCAGGATCTTTTCCAGGTCCTCCCAGATCATCAGCCATGCGCCCTGGTTCTCGGGTTCTTCCTGGGCCCACACGACCTGCGCGCCGGGGTGCCCCGCCAGTTCCTCGGCCAGCGCCTGCCCCGGGAAGGGGTAGAGCTGTTCCAGGCGAATCAGGGCGGTGCCAGCGTAGCCATCCTTGTCGGCGTCGCGCGCTTCCACCAGCTCCCAGTGCAGCTTGCCAGAGCTGATCACCACGCGCCGGGCCTGTTGCACGGTGTCGTCGCCAATCACTTCGCAGAAGCGGCCCTCGGCCAGCTCTGAGAGCGGGCTCATGGCCTGCTTGTTGCGCAGCAGGCTCTTGGGGGTCATCACAATCAGGGGCTTGCGGTAGGGGCGCAGCACCTGACGCCTCAGGAGGTGGAAGATCTGCGCGGCGCTTGAGGGCACCACCACCTGCATGTTCTTCTGGGCGCACAGCTGCAAGTAGCGCTCCAGGCGGGCGCTGGAGTGCTCGGGGCCCGCGCCCTCATAGCCGTGGGGCAGCAGCAGCGTCAGGCCGCTGAGGCGCTGCCACTTGCTTTCCCCCGCACTCAGGAACTGGTCAATGACCGCCTGCGCGCCGTTGGCAAAGTCCCCGAACTGCGCTTCCCAGGCGATCAGCGCCTTGGGTTCAGAGGTAGAGTAGCCGTATTCAAAGGCCATCACGGCTTCTTCGGACAGGGTGGAATCCACCACTTCCACGCGGCCCTGCTCCGGGCGCAGGTGGGCCAGGGCCATGTATTCCTCGTTCATGGGGTCCTGGGCGTTCTGGTCGTGCAGGACGGCGTGGCGGTGCACAAAGGTGCCGCGCCCCGAGTCCTGGCCCACCAGCCGCACGCCGTAGCCCTCGTCCAGCAGGGTCGCGTAGGCCAGCATCTCGCCCATGCCCCAGTCCAGGGGCTGTTCGCCGCGCGCCATCGCCTGCCGGGGCTTGATCACCGTGCGCTCAATGGTGCGGTGCACCTTGAAGCCTTCGGGGACCTCGGTCAGCTTCAGGCCCAGGTCGGTCAGCTTGGCCTGGGGCACGCTGGTGGGCACCTCGTCGCGCCAGTGGGTGCCGGTGTACTCGCTCCAGTCCACGGCCAGCTTGCTCTGGGCCGCGTTCTCCATCTCTTCGACCACGGCTTCGCCCGCGTCCAGCTGGTCGCGGAAGCGCTCGACCAGGCGCTCGCCCTCGCCGGCGTCCAGCACGCCCGCGCCCTCCAGCGCCTTGGCGTACAGGGCCCGGGTGCCAGGGTGACCGTCAATCTCGCGGTACATGATCGGCTGGGTCATGCGCGGCTCGTCGCCCTCGTTGTGGCCGTTGCGGCGGAAGCAGATCAGGTCAATGAAGACGTCCTTGCCAAATTCCTGGCGGTAGGCCAGCGCGAGGTCGCCGCAGAAGGCCACCGCTTCAGGGTCGTCGCCGTTCACGTGCAGCACAGGCGCGTTGGCAATCTTGGCCACGTCGGTGCAGTAGCGGCTCGAACGGGTGTCGCGCGGGTCCGAGATGGTAAAGCCCACCTGGTTGTTGATGACAATGCGCACTGCCCCGCCCGTCGAAAAGCCGCGAAGCCGCGAGAGGTTCAGCGTTTCCATGACCACGCCCTGCCCGCTGACGGCCGCGTCGCCGTGCACGGTGATGGGCAGCACGCTGCGCCGTTCCACGTCCCCCCGGCGGTCCTGGCGCGCGCGCACCGAGCCGTGCACCACCGGCGAGACGATTTCCAGGTGGCTGGGGTTAAAGGCCAGCGCAAGGTGCATGGGGCCGCCGGGCGTGCGCACGTCACTGGAATAGCCCATGTGGTACTTCACGTCGCCCGCCACATCGGGGTTGTCGCTGAGCTTCTTCTTGCCGTCGAACTCGTCGAACAGCACGGAGCTGGGCTTGCCGAAGATGTTCACCAGCGTGTTCAGGCGGCCACGGTGGGCCATGCCCATTACAACTTCCTTCACGCCGGCCTTCCCGGCCTGCTGAATAATGCGGTCCAGCAGCGGAATAAAGCTCTCGCCGCCTTCCAGGCCGAAGCGCTTGACGCCGGGGTACTTGTTTTTCAGGTACAGTTCTAGCCCTTCGGCAGCTGTGAGCTTCTGCATCAGGCGGCGGCGTTCCTCGCGGCTGTACTGCCCCCGGCCGCGCCCAGCCTCAATGCGCTCCTGGAACCACGCGCGCTCGGTGGCGGGCAGGTAGTTGAATTCAAAGCCAATGGCGCCGCAGTAGGTGTCTTGCAGCTGGGTGATCACGTCGCGCAGGGGGCCGGTGAACACGCCGTCCTGCACCGGCTCGTTCAGGTCGGCGGCCGACAGGCCGTAGTACTCGGGGGTCAGTTCGGGCACGGTGGGAATGCCGCGCATCTTGAGCGGGTTGGTGCGCGCGCTGATGTGGCCGTACACGCGGTAGGCGGTGATCAGGGCGCCCGCCGCCTGCTGCGCCCCGCTGACGCCCTGGGGCACCGGCAGCACGGTCTGGCCCCGGCGCTGGGTGCCCAGCTGGTAGAACGCCTGCTGAATGGCGGAATGCGCGGTGTCGGGCGCGCCGGCGCGCACCTCGTCGAAGTAGGCCCGCCACTGCGGGTCCACACTGTTCGGGTCAGCCAGGTAGGCCTCGTACAGCCCCTCAATAAAGGCCGCGTTGCCCCCGGACATGATCGTCTGCGACTGCGTCATAACGCCTCAGCATACCGCTGGCCGCAGCGGCAAATGGCACCCTGGCGCCCCTGCTTTGTCTCTGGGCGCGTAACCCCATTCGCCGGGGCTGGACAGAGGTCTGCGGCCCGCCCTGCCCCCAGACGCGGCACCATAGGCCCATGCCGCACCCCGCCTTGCACAGCGCCCATCCCGAGTTCCTGACCCTTTTCCCTGAAGGTGCCGCCCCCGAACGGCTGGGCGAGGGGTTTACCTGGACCGAGGGGCCCGTGTATGTCCCGGCGCGCCGGGCCGTGATCTTCAGCGACGTGCGCCAGAACCGAACCTGGGCCTACACGGACGGCGGCGAGCTGCGCGAGGAACTGAACCCCAGCGGCCACCAGAACGGCCACTGCCTGGACGCCCAGGGGCGCCTGATCGCCTGCTCGCACGGCCAGCGCGCGCTGCTGCGCCAGGAAGAAGACGGCACCTGGACCACCCTGGCTGACCGCTTTGAGGGCCACAGATTCAATTCCCCCAACGACGTGGCCCTGCACCCCGACGGCAGCCTGTGGTTCTCGGACCCCACCTACGGCCTGGACAAGCCCGAGGAAGGCGGCACCGGCGCGCCGATGGAACTGCCGGGCCGCTGGGTGTTTCGCCTGGGCCCGGACGGCGAACTGACCGCCCCCATCCGTGACCGCCAGAAGCCCAACGGCCTCGTGTTTGCTGGCGCCCGCACGCTCCTGCTGGCCGACACAGGCGACGGCGTCACCTACCGCTACGAGGTGGACCCAGATGGCCGCGCCACCTGTGCGGGCGAGCACTTCCGCGTGGCGCCCGGCAAGACCGACGGCCTGCGGGTGGACCGGGCCGGGCGCATCTGGAGCAGCGCCGGAGACGGGGTGCATGTGCTGAGCGCGGACGGCCAGGAGCTGGGCCGCATCCTCTTTCCCCAGACGGTCAGCAACCTGTGCTTCGGCGGGCCGGAGGGCACCACGCTGTACGTGACGGCCAGCACAGAATTCTGGCGCGTGCCCACCCGGGTGCGCGGCTGAGGGCCTGGCGGGCCACAGCCCCAAGAACGCCTGAAGGCCGCGCCGGGGGCCGGCTGCCTACACTGGGGCATGTACCTGCTGTCGCGCGTGGCCCTGCTGCTTGGCGTCATTCTGCTCATCGCTGCGGCGGTGCTGCTGGGCAAGGATGTCATTGACATCAACCAGTTGCACGCCGTGGCCAACGCCAACCGCAGCACCAACTTTCCCAGCCCGCTGAACAATGTGCTGATCACCGTGGGGCTGGCGGCGGCCGGCGGCCTTCTGGCCGGGCTGGGCCTGCGCCGACCCGAACGGCCGCGCCCCGACACTGAGGCGGGGCGCCCCTAACACCTGCGCTGCCGTTGAGCGGCCTGAGAACGCCCCCGCGTGCCCTGGATGCGTCCTGGGCCCACGCGGGGGTCAACTGTTGGTGGAGAGCGAGGCTGACGTGCCCCGCGAATTTCTGCGGGCAAATCCGGGCAGATGTTCGCTGTGCGCTGCGGGCATACCCAGAAAAGGCGCCGGTGCGCTCTCCAGGCAAGGGCCTTCGGTGCGGCGGCCCAGCCAGCCCTTGCCGCCATCCCCAGCCGCTGCGCAGATGAGGCGGTCCTTGAGGGCTTCTTCAACCGTGTGGTGTAACACAGAAAAACCAACGTCACTTAAAAGACAGCCGGGCGCCGGCCTCCTACCATCGGTGGACATCCCAAGCAGTGCCCTTTCCAGGAGGCCGATCATGAACGGTAAACGTGCCCTTTCTCTTGCCCTGTTGTTGCTGACCCCCGCCCTTGCTGGCGGCGGTGGTCCGGCGGTGTCGCGCCCGGCAGGCACCACCATCAATCCCTTCGGTGCGGCGGTGCCCGTGACCCCGGTCACGCTGGCCGATCTGCAGCGGGGCGGCGGCGTCCTGACCCTGGTCACCGGGCGCAACGTGGTGGCCGCCACCGTGCGCGGCCCCACGGTCCTGCTGGCCGCTGGCAGTGCGCCCGCCACGGCCGTGGTGGTCACGCGCGGCACGGGGGCGCAGCGCTACGAACTGCAGACGCCAGTGGCCCCCGGCACCCCCGTGGCCGTGGGCAGCGTGCGCCTGCTGCCAGTGGCGCCGGTGACCCTGCTGCCCGGCCAGTTGCCTGCCCCCGCGCCTGTGGTGACCCCCACCCCCGTCACCGCCCCAGCGGCGGGCAGCACCACGCCCCCAGCCGCCACCCCGCCCGCAGGCGGCGCCACCAGTGGCCGCGTGACCATCTGCCACCGCACCGGCAGCGCCACGAACCCCTACACCCTGCTGACCGTGAGCGCCAGTGCGCTGGCGGCCCACCGCAACCACGGCGACATTATCCCCGCGCCCGCAGGCGGCTGCCCGGTTACCGTGAGTGCCCCCGGCACCACGCCGCCCTCTCCCACGCCGCCGTCCCCCACCCCACCCAGCCCCACGCCGCCCAATCCGGCGCCGCCCGCCCCCACCCCCCCGGCACCCCCTGAAGGCGGTTCGGATAACGACAAGGTGACCATCTGCCACGCCACCGGCAGCGAGACCAACCCCTACAACCTGATCACGGTCAGCCGCAACGCCCTGAGCGCCCACGAGGGCCACGGCGACATCATTCCCGCGCCGCCCGAAGGCTGCCCCACCACGGCGGACGGCGCGGCCCCCAGCCCGACCCCGCCCAGCCCCACGCCGCCCAACCCGGCGCCCCCCAGCCCCACCCCGCCTGGAGGCGGCTCGGACAATGACAAGGTGACGATCTGCCACGCCACGGGCAGCGCCAACAACCCCTACAACCTGATCACGATCAGCCGCAACGCCCTCAGCGCCCATGAGGGCCACGGCGACATCATCCCCGCGCCGCCCGAGGGCTGCCCCACCACGCCCCCCCCCGGCAACGGGAATGGCAACGGCAACGGAAAGTAATCACCAGGACAGGAGAAGAGGGGAGGCCGGTGCAGCGAATGCACCGGCCTCCTTTTGTGGTCCCCGCTCTTTAATCGCCCAGCGCGGCAACCAGTTGCGCCTTGCTCATGGCGCTGCGGCCCCTGATGCCCTGCTCGCGGGCGCGGTTGTACAGCTCGTCGCGGGTCAGCTCGGCCAGGGCCCTGTTCGGGTTGCCGGTGCCCTGGGTGCGCCTGTTCGGCGTGCGCCCTTCCTCGCGGCGGTGCTTGTTCACCGTGCGGGCGGCAATCTCTTCGGCGCGGTCTTCGGGTTCGCCGCGTTCCAGGGCACTGCCTTTGATGTGCTCGTACTGCCGCTCGTCTTTGTTGGTCCAGGCTTTGGGCATGGGGACCTCCTGGGCCTGACCGTAGGCCAGGGGCCATGAAGGACGGTGAGGGGGGACTTCAGGCCCCGTCACCATTCACCACAAAGGCCGCTGCACCAGTCCCCCGAAGGGTGAACCGGTGCAGCGGCAAAGAGGGCGGTGCTGGCCTACTCGGTCAGCGTGCGGTTGAGGCGCGCCTTGTCCTCGGCAATCTTGCCCAGAATGAAGAAGGTGGGCGCCCAGTGGCCCACAAACAGGCCGTCGCGCTCCTTCTCCGAGGACTCGTCTTTGAAGTACTGCGAGGCGCTGAGCAGAATCGAGCCGAAGCCCAGCAGATACAGGATGTTGTGCAGTTTCATAGCCACACCTCCGGGGAAAAGAGGACAGGGGGGCTGGCCCCGCCAGGGCCAGGCCAGGGGCACGCAGAGCAGACGGCTCCGGCGTGGGCAGGGAAGGACTGCCCCGGGACGAACACCCCCAGCAAAGCGCAGCCGCCGCGCCCAGAACGTACGGGTGGGCACCCTGTGAAGGCCGCCTGAGGAGCGGCTCAAGCGACGCCCTGGGGGCAGGTAGTGGGATGGGCAAGTCAGGTGCGTGACATGTACATGCGGCAGAGCGAGGCTCCTTCGCGCAGGCCAGGTTTATACCGCTTCAGCTGAGGCGACCCCCGGGACACCCGAGCGCCACACCCAGAGCCAGGCCGTGCATCCCACGCCGCCGGCCAGGACCAGCGCCGTGCCCACGCCAAACTGCTGCCCCACGACCCCGCCCAGCAGGGCGCCCAGTGGCACCACACCACCAGCAAAGAAGCGGACACTGGCATGCATGCGGCCCTGGAAGGCGCGTGGCGTGATGGTTTGCCGCAACGTCACATGCTGCACCGAGAAGATGATGGCGCCGAACCCGAACAGCAGCCGCGCCGCAATCAGCCCGGGAATGGCCAGCGGCCCCAGCAGACTGGACAGCGGCACCAGAAGCAGCCCCACGCCCGCAACCAGTGCGGCCAGCTGGGCCGCGCGGCCCAGGCCCAGCCAGGTCGCCACCCGTTCAGCCAGCAGCGCACCCCCCACAAAGCCGATATTGCCGCCCATGTACACCAGCCCTATCTGGGCTGGTGTGAGGCCCAGGTCGCGGCTGAGGTGCAACACCAGCAGGGCGTCCAGCAAGCCCTGGGCAAAATTCAGGGTGCTGGCACACAGCACCAGTGGCCGGATCAGCGGATGCGACCAGACATAGTGCAGGCCCTCGCGCAACTGCTGGCCCAGCGAAGTGCGTGTCTGAGGCGCCTGAATTTGCTCTGGAACGCGAATCCCACCCAGAAATGCGGCCGAGGCCAGGAAGGTGCCGATGTTGACCCAGACCCCCGCCACGGCCCCCACCAGACCGATAAGCCCCCCACCCAGACCGGGGCCGAGCACCTCGGCCCCGGAGCGAGAGGTTTCCAGCTTGCTGTTGGCATCGGTGAGGGCTGTTTTGGGGACAAGGTCGGGCAGCAGGGATTGATAGGCCACGTTGAAGAACACGCTGAGGGTGCCCACCACGAAGGCCACCCCATACAGCACCTCCAGCCGTAAGACACCCAGCAGCGCGGTCAGTGGGACCACCAGCAGGGCGGCGGCGCGCAGCAGGTCCGTCCAGATCAGGACGGGACGGCGGGGCCGCTGGTCAATCCAGACGCCCGCGATCAAACTGAACAGGAGGAGCGGGGCGGTCTCCATGGCCACGAGGAGGCCCATCTGGGCTGGCGTGGCGTGCAAGGTCACCGCCGCGATGAGGGGAAGGGCCAGCAGGGCCACCTGCTGGCCGAGAACGGACAGGGTTTCGGCCGCCCAAAGGCGGTTGAACGCAGGCACGCGCGTGGCGCGTGTCTCGGATAAGGTCATGGCAACTCCGCACACAGCAAGTCAGGCCGCCGCCGAAGGGTGGGCGGCGCAGGAGACAAAGAAGAACAGCGTCCCTGGAGCTTGCGGTTACGGTGGGCAGACGGTCATAAAGGTTGGCGCCCAGTGTAGCAGAGCGGCAAAACGGGCTAGCTTCACCGTGGCTGGTACGATGTCGCCCGGTGCGACTGAGGGTCTGGGCTGTTTGTGCGGCCCACAGCGCCCCTTCTCTGCAGAAGGGCCGGCTTCAAATCAGTTGGCTTGTTATTTCACTTTGCGGGTTATTCAGGAGCCTCCGCTGAAGAGGAAAAGCCTTTCTCGCCCCTCCGTTCATGCTTTTCAGCGCGAAATGCGGTCGCGGTAGGCCTCGGTGGCGGCGGCCTCCAGGTCCGGCACGAAAGGCAGCAGTTCGGCGTCAATCCGGGCGGCCTCGGCGCTGCTGAGGGTGCACTGGGGCGCACTGGGCCACGCCTGCACCACCTGCAGGCGGTCGGCAGTGGGGGGGTGGGACTGGTCCAGGCGCACGCGGTGCTGGGCCTGCTCCTGGCGGGCCCGCTGCCACTGCGCCGGCGGCAGGGTGTCGAGCATGTGGCGGAATTCGGCAAAGGCGTGGGGGCGCTGGGGCTGGTGCCGCTGCTTGTGCAGGGCGCTGTCCAGCAGGTGGGCCATGTGCAGGCGGTCCAGCAGGCCCGCCTTGGCCGCCGAGCCGGCCACCCGCGCGGCCAAGAGATCGGCGCGGTATTCGGCCGCCTGCTGGCCGGCCCCCACCAGCCCCAGCAGCAGGTGGGCCAGGCCCAGGGGCAGCAGGGCTGCGCCCTTGAGGAGCAGGTTCCCTACTTTTTCGGGCAGAGTGGCGCGCGCTTCCATGATGGGGTCGGGCCACAGGACGCTGACGGTCTGCTCCAGGACGGTCAACGCGTGGTGCACCAGCCCGCTCCGGGTGGGATCGCCATTTTTCAGGTGCGCGAGTTCGTGTGCCAGCAGCGCCACCCGTTCCTGCGGGCCCAGGCCGTACCACAGCGCCAGTCCCAGGCCCAGGGTGGGTTCGCGGCGCGGGCCGTGCAGGCCCATGAAAGCGTTGGCCTCTGGGGTCAGGACGATCCGCACCGGGCGCGTCACCCCGGCCGCCTCGCCCACCCGGCGCAGCAGCGCGTGCAATTCGGGGGCCTGGGCTTCAGTCAGGCGCGCCCCTTCAATGCGGTGAACACGGGGCCGCGCGGTCCAGGCAAAGAGCAGCAGGGGCAGGGCCCCCAGCCCACAGGCGATCCGGGTGCCCTGGCTTAGCCCTCCCAGCCCCAGCGCGCGCAGCAGCAGCCACCCGCCCAGCAGGGCCAGCGCCGCAAAGCCCAGCAGCACCAGTGCGGCCAGCGCGTGGCCCAGCGCCGCCCGGGGGGGCACGGTGGGCGAGGCATGAGCGGTAAAGAGGTCACGCAGGCGCGCGGCCTCGCGGTCCGCCACCCGCTGCCACACCCGGTCCATTGCGCTCTGCGGGGCAAGTTCATAGCGGAACCCAACGTCGTTGGAGGGCCCCCCTTCAACGACGTTGGGGCGAACGAAGTGAGTCTCCGTGAAAGACAGCGGCAGAAGTGGAGTTGAAGGGCTGCTGTTGAGCCCTTCAATGGAACTGGCAGCCGCTGTCGACGTCACAGCCCCAGCATAGGGACAGCCAGCCGCGTCTGCTGCCCAGCTTTACTCGCCCCCAGTGGGGGAGACCACCACCTGCACCCGGCCCACCTGTCCGGTGGTCAGGCGCACCTTGATGCCGTGGGGGTGCGAGGGCGAGCGGGTAAGCAGGGCCGCGACCACCCCACGGGTGAGCCGCCCCGAGGCTTGGTCCTGTTTCTGCACGATGTCCACGGTGAGGCCGGGGCGAATCTGGGAACGGGGAGGAGCCATGACCGCACGGTACGCCACACTTGCGCCCAACGTGATCGGACGATCAAGGCGGGGATCAGGCTTGGGCTGGGGGGGCGGTTTACCCTGCACGGGCAAGCAGGCACCCCACCCAAGTTCAATTCCCGGGAGGCGACAGCGCATGGGCATGTTAGACGGCAAGGTGGCATTTATTACGGGCGGCGCCAGCGGCATTGGCGCGGGCACGGCGCGGCGGTTTGCGCAGGAAGGCGCGCGCGTGGCCCTGGCCGACGTGCAGCCCGAAGAAGGCGAGAAGCTGCGCGGCGAGATTGCCGGTGCAGGCGGCGAGGCGCTGTACATCCAGTGCGACGTGAGCGACGCGGCCTCGGTGCGGGACGCCATTGAGGCGACGGTGGCGGCGTACGGGCGCCTGGACATCGTGTTCGCCAACGCGGGCATCAACGGCGTGTGGGCCCCCATTGACGAGCTGCAGCCCGAGGAGTGGGACAAGACCCAGAGCATCAACCTGCGCGGCACCTATCTCACGGTGCATTACGCCGTGCCGCACCTGAAGCGCGCGGGGGGCGGCAGCATCCTGATCACCAGCAGCGTGAACGGCAACCGCACCTTTTCCACGCCGGGGGCCAGCGCCTACAGCGCCTCCAAGGCTGGGCAGGTGGCCTTTGCCAAGATGATCGCCCTGGAACTGGGCCGGCACAACATCCGCTGTAACGCCGTGTGCCCGGGCCTGATTCACACCAACATTCAGGACCGCACGGACCAGCGCCATACCGAGCGCATTGGCATTGAGGTGGAACTCCCCAAGGGCAGCCCCGCCCTGCACGGCGGCGAGGGCGAGCCGGTGGACGTCGCCGACGCCTGCCTGTTCCTGGCCTCGGACCTGGGGCGGCATGTCTCCGGCATTGAGCTGTACGTGGACGGCGGCGCCTCGCTGCTGCGGTAGAGGGACATAAGGAGAGGCCCCGCCCTCTACCTGGGCGGGGCCTGGGGGCGCGCTTCAGACCTCCAGCGCCAGCTTGTCCACGTCGTTCAGCAGGGGCGTGCCCGCCGGGTACTCGCCCGTAAAACACGCGCCGCATAGGCCGCCCCCACCAATGGCCGCCCGCAGCCCCGGCTCGCTGATAAAGGTCAGGGTGTCGGCGCCGATCAGCCCCCGGATTTCCTCGACGCTGTGGGTGCTGGCGACCAGTTCCTTGCGGGCAGCGGTGTCAATCCCGTAAAAGCACGGGTGCTTGATGGGCGGGCTGCTGACCCGGAAATGCACTTCGGTGGCGCCCGCCTCGCGCAGCAGGTTCACGATCTGGCGGCTGGTGGTGCCGCGCACAATCGAGTCGTCCACCAGCACCACGCGCTTGCCCCGCACCGCGCTGGTGGGCGAGAGCTTCATCTTCACCTTCAGCTCGCGCGCTTCCTGTGTGGGGGCAATGAAGGTGCGCCCCGCATACGGGTTCTTGTACAACCCGTAATCAAAGGGAATGCCGCTTTCCCGCGCGTAGCCGATGGCCGCGCCAATCCCGCTGTCGGGCACGGGCACCACGATATCGGCCTCCACGGGGTGCTCCTTGGCCAGCTGGTGGCCCATGCGAATGCGGCTCTCGTGGCTGTCCACGCCGTCCAGCTGGCTGTCCGAGCGGGCAAAGTAAATCCACTCGAAGGCGCACGGGGTGGGTTGGCGCGGCTCCACCATCAGCGAATGCAGCCCCGAGCGGTCCACCCACACCAGTTCGCCGGGCTGCACGTCGCGGATCAGCCGCGCGCCTACCGCGTACAGCGCGCACGGCTCAGAGGCCATGACGTACGCGCCGTCGTCGCGCTGGCCGATCACCAGCGGGCGCACGCCGTTGGGGTCGCGGAAGCCCAGCAGTTGCGTGCGGCTCATCAGCACGCAGGCAAAGCCGCCGCGCAGTTCCTTCATGGCGGCGGCGGTGGCCTCCACAAGGTCCAGGTCGGCCTCGCGGGCAATCAGGTTGAGCATCACCTCGCTGTCGTTGGTGGTCTGGAACAGCGCGCCCTGCATCAGCATGGCGTTGCGGACCTCGCGGGCGTTCACGAAGTTGCCGTTGTGCGCCAGGCCCAGAATGCCCTTGTTCGTGCGGGTGGTCAGCGGCTGGGCGTTGAAGCGCAGGTTGCTGCCGGTGGTGCTGTAGCGCACGTGCCCAATGCTCACGCGGGCGTTGGCCAGCCGGACCGCGTCCAGGCGCCGCTCATCGAACACCTGCGTGACCAGCCCCAGGTCTTTTTCCACATGGAAGCGCTCGCCGTCACTGACGCACATGCCCGCCGCCTCCTGGCCCCGGTGCTGCAGGGCGAACAGGCCCAGGTAGGTCAGCCAGGCAAGGTCATTGGGTTCGGGCGAATACAGGCCGAACACGCCGCATTCGTCCTGGGGTTTGTCAGTGGCGGGGTCGAAAATCATGGGTGAGTCCTTGAGGCTCCCTCTCCCCTTGCGGGAGAGGGCTGGGGAGAGGGGAAATGGGTCGCAAAGTGAGCAGCGCTGGGGTGATGCAAGTCGCAATATTGACGCTGATGCCATTGCGATTTACACATGCTGAAGGAACGCAGCGAGCGCGGCGTCTTCGTCGTGACGCGACACCAGAGGAACGGCTCTTGTGGGCTGCCCTCAGAAATGAACAGCTGGGGGTCAAATTTCGCCGCCAGCAGCCTCTGGGCTTCTACATAGCCGACTTCGTGTGTTTCGAGCGCCCCTTGGTGGTTGAGTTGGACGGTGGGCAACATGCCCAGCCCGCTGGACAGGCCTACGACGCTGCGCGCACGGCGTATCTGAATGGCCGCACGTTTCGGGTCCTGCGGTTCTGGAACCATGAGGTGCGGGGCAATCTGGGCGGCGTTCTGATGCGAATTCAGGAAGAACTTGGGCATTCGGTGGGTGGGTCGTAGTGTCCCCTCACCCCAGCCCTCTCCCGCAAGGGGAGAGGGAGCAGGGCGTTGTGTCGGCCCCGCCCAACCAGTGCTCATCCCAGAATCCCCTTCAGGGGCGTCTCGTACGCGGCCTTCACCGTCTCAAGGTTCACGCTCAAGTGTATGTGGTGGGCCGGCAGGGCAATCGTGACGCTGGTGCCACCGCTGACGCCCAGGCGGGTGAACGGCACGCCGCGTGCCGCCAGCGCCGCTTCCACGCCGGCCTCATCGCGTGTGGCGATCACAATGCGGCTGTGGGCCTCGCCGTACAGCACGGCGTCGGGGCGCAGGTGATCCGGGGCGTCCAGGGTGACCTTCAAGCCCGTGTTCCCCGCAATCGCCATCTCGGCCAGGGCCACGGCGAGGCCGCCCTCGGCACAGTCGTGGGCGGTGTCGGTCAGGCCCGCGCGGATCAGGTGCAGCGCGGCGTCAATCACGGCCTGCTCGCGGTTCAGGTCCAGGGCTGGCACCTGGCCGGCCTCCAGGCCATGCAGCGTCTCCAGGTACTGGCTGGCACCAATGGTCCCCGCGTGCTCACCAATCAGGTACAGCGTCTGGCCCTCGCCCTTCAGGTTCAGGGTGGCGCGCTTCGTCACGTCGGGCAGCACGCCCACCATGCCGATGGTCGGGGTGGGGTGAATCGCCACGCGCTCCTGCCCTTCGGTGTACTGGTTGTACAGGCTCACGTTGCCGCCCGTGACCGGGGTGTTCAGGGCGCGGCAGGCGTCGGCAATGCCGTGCACGGCGCGTTCCAGCTGGTAATAGACCTCGGGACGGTGGGGGTTGCCGAAGTTGAGGTTGTCGGTGATCGCCAGCGGCGTGGCGCCCACGCAGGCGAGGTTCCGGGCGGCCTCGGCCACAGCGGCAGCGGCGCCCGCGTAGGGGTCCAGGTACACGAAGCGCGGGTTGCAGTCGCTGGTGGCGGCCACGCCCATGCCCGAGCCCTTCACCCGCATCACGGCGGCGTCGGCGGCGCCGGGCACGACCACGGTGTTCGTCATCACCTGATGGTCAAAGCGCTCAAAGATGGGCCGCTTGCTGGCAATCGTGGGGTGGGCCAGCAACTCGGTCAGCACCGCGCCCAGGTCGCCAGGGACGGGCACGCCGCTCAGGTCCTGCTCGCGCTTGGCTTTAATTTCTTCGGACTCCACGCCCTCGCGGGTGTACTTGGGGGCCTCGTTCAGCAGGTCCACCGGCAGGTCACACACCACCTCGCCGCGCCACGTCAGGCGGTAATTGTGGTGCTCTTCCACCTGTCCAATCGTCACCACGTCCAGTTCCCACTTGGCCAGCAGGTCCAGCAGAGCCTGCTCTTTGCCCGGCACGGGCACCAGAATCATGCGCTCCTGCGATTCGCTGAGGCACAGTTCCATCGGCACCATGCCCTCCTCGCGGGTGGGCACCAGATCCAGGTTCATGGTGATGCCCAGCCCCGCGCGGTAGGCCATTTCACAGGTGCTGGACACCAGCCCGGCGGCGCCCATGTCCTGCACCCCTGCCACCACACCCGCCTGAATGGCTTCCAGGGTGGCTTCCAGCAGCAGCTTTTCCATGAAGGGGTCGCCCACCTGCACGGCGGGGCGGTCGGCCTGACTGGCATTGCTGAGGTCCGCCGAGGCGAACACCGCGCCGCCCAGGCCGTCGCGCCCGGTCTTGCTGCCCACGTACACGATGGTGTTTCCAACTTCGCCCATCGTCCCTTTGGCCAGGTCTTCGTGGCGCAGCAGGCCCAGGGCCATGACGTTCACCAGGGGGTTTTCCTGGTAGCTGGGGTGAAAGGTCACCTCGCCGCCCACGGTGGGCACGCCAATGGCGTTGCCGTAGTGGGCAATGCCTTCCACCACGCCGTTCACCAGAAAGCGGGTGCGGGGGCTGTCGGGGTTGCCAAAGCGCAGGCTGTCCAGCACGGCAAAGGGCCGCGCGCCCATGGCGAAGATGTCGCGCAGAATGCCGCCCACGCCGGTCGCTGCGCCCTGCACGGGTTCCACGGCTGACGGGTGGTTGTGGCTTTCCATCTTGAAGGCCACGCCCCAGCCGTCGCCAATGTCCACCACGCCCGCGTTCTCGCCGGGGCCCTGCAGCACCTGCGGCCCGGTGGTGGGGAAGTGGCGGAACAGGGGGCGGCTGTTCTTGTAGCCGCAGTGCTCGGACCACATGGCCCCCACGATGGCGGCTTCCAGGGCGTTGGGCTCGCGGCCCATGCGGGACACGAGCAGGTCGAATTCGTCCGTCGTCAGGCCAAAGGTGCCGGCGCGGTCACGGAGAGACTGGGTCTGGGTCATGAAAGCTCCTTGGGGGATGAAAGAAGGCGGGCCGCGTCGCCCAGGCGAAGAGGGCCCGGCTGCACCACCTGGGCCAGCACGCCAAAACACGCGTCCGGGTGCAGGGTGGCGATGGTTTTCAGGATGTGGGGGTCAGCGGGCACCCCGGGCTGCGCCATGTTGACCATCACGCAGCGGGGCATGGGGGCCACGATCTGGATCGTCAGGGTATCCCCGATCACCAGTTGCCGGCCCAGCCAGCGTTCCTCGAGGTGTTCGGGCGCCGGGCCGGTGTCCAGCAGCAGGTTGTGCCGGAAGTGCCCGCTGGCCACCGGGGCGCCGTGGGCCTGGGCCAGCCACGCCAGGGCCGAGGTGGTGAGCAGGTGCAGCGGCCCTTCGTCGAAATGCGAAATGGGGCCTTCGGGGGTCACCCGAACCGTTCGGCCAGTGGCCTGACAGAGCGCGGCGGTCGCCGTTTCGCTGGTGGCAGGCTGCAGCGAGCCGTCCGGCAAGGTCAGCTGAGGTTCCGCCGCGCCTGCGGGCAGGGCTGCTTGAAAACCCAGCAGCCCGTCCATGCGCCGGAAGCGCCGGGTGCTCTTGCCGGAGCCGAACTTGCCGTCCTCGTTCGTCACCGCCCAGGCGCGGTCGCCAACCAGCCCACGCCGCGTGACCTGCACCTCACCCAGCGCCTCGCCCCCCACCGATTTGATGGGGTAGCGGTAGAGCTCGGTGACCTGTCCGGTCATACCCGGCGCGGGGAATGGGGTCATGACAGCTCCCGGACCACCAGGGCGATCTGGCCCCGGTGATAGGCAATGTGCCGCACGTGGTACGACAGACTATCCAGCACGCCTCGCTGTTTGCCCAGGGCCATGAAGGTGGCCTTGGGGGTCAAGCGGTCGGCGGGAGCGGTGTGCAGAGCGTCCTGTGCTCCAGCGAACACGTCCGCCACGGCGCCAATGATGGTGGGCGCGCTGTCCTGTGCTGTGGCCCGTGTGGGTCCGGTCACGGCCTTGATCCAGTCGCGGTCTTCCAGGCCCAGGTAGCCGTAGGTCCGTTGGGGGTCAATGTCGCCCAGACCGGCCTGTACGGTGGCCCGGGTCCAGTCCATCACATGCAGGGCGTGCCACGCCGCACTGTGGCCGGTGCGCGGCTGCCCATGAAACAGCGCAGCCGGGCAAGCCCTGAGGGCCGCCAGAAACGCGCTGCACTCGGCGGCCAGTAACTGGGTCATCAGGGCGCGGCGGGCTTCTTCCATCTCAGTCCTGTTTCAGGGCCAAGTTCAGTTGGCCACGGTGGTAGGCGATGTGCCGCAGATGCAGGCTTAGGCCGTCCAAGCGTCTGCGCACGCCGCCAGGGGCCGGGGGGGAACGCAGGTCGTCGGTGAGTTGGTCATCCCGCAGGGCCCGCAGGTGCGCCTCCAGCTCCGCGCCCATCCGGTCCAGTTCGGCCAGCACGGCGGTCTTGCCGTCGGCGGCCGTGACAGGCGGGGTGCCGCGCGCAAACCCCATCCGGGCGTCGTTCTCCCAGCCCAGATGGTCATAGGTCGGGCTGAAATCCTGGAACACGAAAAAGCGCAGCCACTCTGCCACGTGCAAGGCGTGCCACGCGGGGCTGTGGCCCAGGCGGGGGGCATCAAAGCCTTCGTCGGGAACCGCGTCCAGCGCTGCACGGAACAGCGCCAGTTCGGTGGCGTAGGCCTGGGCCAGGAAGGTCTGGACCGTCATGGGGTGCCCAGTCATTGGGTGCGCAGTCATCGGCTGATCAGGGCGCCCTTGAGGCTCTCGAACAGCCCCTGGCCGTCCTCGCTGCCCAGCAGGGCCTCAACCGCACGCTCGGGGTGGGGCATCATGCCCAGCACGGTGCCGCGCGCATTCACAATGCCCGCAATGTCGTTGAGGCTGCCGTTGGGGTTGTCCACGTAGCGGAAGACCACCTGTCCCTCGCCTTCCAGCCGCGCAATCGTCTCGGCGTCGGCGTAGTAGTTGCCCTCGCCGTGGGCGATGGGAATCTCGATGATCTGCCCGGCCTGGTAGGCGCGGGTGAAGGCCGTGCCCGCGTTCTCCACGCGCAGGTGCACGGGGCGGCACATGAAATGCAGTTCGCGGTTGCGGCTTAGGGCGCCGGGCAGCAGCCCGCTTTCAGTGAGCACCTGAAAGCCGTTGCACACGCCCAGCACGAAGCCGCCGCGCTCGGCATGGGCTTTCACCGCACCCATGATGGGGCTGCGGGCCGCAATCGCCCCGCTGCGCAGGTGGTCGCCGTAGGAAAAGCCGCCGGGCAGGAACACGAGGTCGGTGCCCTGGGGCAACCCGGCCTCGGTGTGCCACACGAACTGGGCGCGGTCATCCAACAGCAGCCGCGCGGCGTGCAGGGCGTCGGCGTCGCAGTTCGAGCCAGGAAATTGGATGACGGCGACCTTCATAGGCGCTCCAGCTGCGCCACGGTGCGCTCGCTCGTCACGTTGCCCGTGTTCAGGGTGCTGGCAGGTTCAAACATCATGATCCAGGTCTCCTCGGTTTCGGCCACTGGCAGGTGCTCCACGCCGCGCGGCACCACCAGCAGGTCGCCTTCGTGTAGTACGGCGTCGCCGTCTCTGAATTTCAGGCGCAGCGTGCCGCGCACCACAAAAAACAGCTCGTCCTCGTGTTCGTGGTGGTGCCACTGAAACTCGCCGCTGATCTTGGCCAGCTTCACCTGCTGGCCATTCAGTTCGGCCACCACCTTGGGGGACCAGTGCTCGCTGAACAGCCCAAACTTGGCGTTCAGATTCACCACCGGCGGCACGCTCACGCGCCTTCCAGCTCCCAGCGGGCGTCTTCCATCACGGGGTTCGAGAGCACGTTCTCGGTGATGTCTTTCAGCTGCGCTTCCACGTCCTCGCGGCGGCCGTGCAGCGTCAGTTCGATGTACTTGCCCACGCGCACGCCCGACACGTTGCCGTGCTCCAGGTGCGACAGCGCGCGCTCCACGGTGCGCCCCTGGGGGTCAAGAATGCTGGGCTTGAGGGTCACGAAGACTTTGGCTTTGTAGGTGGACATGGGGGCTCCTTGGGGGTCGAGAGGTCGAGAAGTCGAGGGGTTCAGGATGCGTCGTTACTCGACTTCTCGACTCTTCGACTCCTCGACATCCTGTGTCACGCGCCGCAGCATCTCGCTGTACGCGTCTTCCACGCCGCCCAGATCGCGGCGGAAGCGGTCTTTGTCCAGCTTCTCGCTCGTTTGGGCGTCCCAGAAGCGGCAGGTGTCGGGGCTGATCTCGTCGGCCAGAACCACCTCGCCGTCAGCGGTGGTGCCGAACTCCAGCTTGAAGTCAATCAGGCGCACGCCGCGCGCCGCGAAGTAGGGCACCAGGAACGCCTGCACCTGCAGGGCCAGCTCGCGGATCCGGGTCAGCTGGGCCGGGGTGGCCCAGCCCAGGGCCACGGCGGTATCGGTGTTGATCAGGGGATCGCCCAGGGCGTCGCTCTTGTAGCAGTACTCCACCACTGGGCGCGAGAGGGGGGTGCCTTCTTCAATGCCCAGCCGCTTGCTGAATGACCCGGCCGCCACGTTGCGCACGATCACTTCCACCGGAATGATCGTCACGGCGCGCACGCGCTGTTCCGTATCGCTGAGTTTCTCCAGAAAGTGGGTGGGCACGCCGGCCTGCTCCAGCTGCGGAAACAGGTGGGCGGTAATGGCGTTGTTGATGGCTCCCTTGCCGCCAATCTGCGCCTTCTTGACCCCGTTGAAGGCGGTGGCGTCATCCTTGTACGCCACGATGTATTCGTGCTCGTGGTCGGTGGCGTACACGCGCTTGGCCTTGCCTTCGTACTTCAGTTCGCCTCGGGTGCGCTGGGTCATACCGTCTCCCTGTGGGGGCGTGGCGCGGGGCCACACGTAGGACAGGCGTCCCCCGAAACCGTGCCGGGGCGACGCCTGAATGTCGCGGTGCTGAACATATGGGCTCCAGTCGCCGTCTCTCGGACGGACTTACCGCGCGCTGGCGCGGGGCGTCTCTCTGGACGCGGAGTGGAAGGTGGTGTGCAGGGCCCCCAAGAGGCCTGCCGTGCCCCAGCGTAACACCCCCGCGCCTTCACGCGCCGGGGGTGTTCAGAGGACTGGGACGAAATGCGGCGGGGCCGCCCTGAAATTCCCCCGTACAGATCCGGTAGAGGGCCCGGGCCCCAGGCGCAGACAATAGGCGGCATGCCTGCTCTGCCGTACTCGCGCGATTTCATGCTGGAGCGGATGTTCGCCGCCGACGCGGCGTTCGACGGCCTGTTTTACACCGGCGTAACAAGTACCGGCATCTTCTGTCTGCCGTCGTGCCGGGCGCGCAAGCCGCTGCCCGCGCATGTGGCCTTTCATGCCACCCCCGCCCAAGCCCGCGCCGCCGGGCTGCGCGCCTGCCGCCGCTGCCACCCCGAGGCCTTTGGCGCTGGGGTGCCCCCGGAAGAAGCCGCGTTCTGGACTGCCCTGTCCGGGGTGCCAGTGGCCGAGGTGCCGGGTGCGCGCGACCTGGCCCGGCGGCTGGGGGTGGGCCGGGGCGCGCTGCACCGCCTGTGCCGCGACCACCTGCAGCGCCCGCCCGCCGCGTGGCTGGCCCGTGAGCGGGTGCGTCTGGCTGCCGGGCGGCTGCTGGCCGAGCCCGACACCTCGGTGGCCGGGGTGGCGTTCGAGGCAGGCTACGGCAGCCTCTCGGCCTTTGGGGCGCAGTTCCGGCGGGGCATGGGGGTGTCGCCGCAAGCCTTCCGGCAGGGGCTGGCCCAGGGCGGCTGGACGTTGGCCCTGCCCGGCGACTTCCGGGCCCTGGAGGTGCGGCGCGACCTGGGCCGCGACCCACGCAGCCCCACGGCCCAGGTGCAGGGCCAGCGGGTCACGCTGGGCTGGCGCTTGCCCTCCGGGGCGCGCCGCATCACGCTGACCTTTTCGGGCGAGGAGGGCGGCACCGTCACTGTGAGGGCTGAACCGGGCGGCCCTCTGTCCCCTGCCGACGCGCTGGCCCTGCACGATCTGACGTGGCGGGCGCTGGGGCTGAGCGCAGCGGGGGCGGGCCCCCTGCCTGCCCCCCTGCCTACGGCGGCGCTCGCGGTGCCCCCGGGGCTGCGCGTGCCGCTGGTGCCGGACCTCTTTGACGGCCTTGTGTGGGCGGTGGTGGGCCAGCAGGTCACCTTTGCCCATGCCTGCACCCTGCGGCGGCGGCTGGTGGAGCGCTGCGGCGCCCCGCTGGGCGAGGGCCTGTGGGCGCCCCCCACGCCAGAGGCCGTGGCGACGCTGCCCCCGGCCGACCTGCGCGCCCTGGGCCTGACCGGCGCCCGCGCCGACCTGCTGCGGCGACTGGCGGGGCGGGTGGCCCGGCAGGAACTGAACCTGTCGGCCCTGGCCCGGGGGCCAGTGGGCGCGGCGCGGCGCACGCTGCGGGCGGTGCCCGGCATTGGCCCCTGGACCGCCGAATACGTGCTGCTGCGCGTGCTGGGCTTTCCCGATGTGGTCCCGGCCGGGGACGCGGCGCTGGCGGCGGCCCTGCAGTGGGCCCACCAGCTGCCCCGGCGCCCCGATCCCCCGCAGGTGCAGGCCCTCCTGGCCCCGTACGCCCCGCAGCGCAGCGCGGCGGTCTTTTCTCTCTGGCACCACGTTCATCCCAAAGGAGCTGCCCATGACTCTTGAATCCCTCCAGCCCTCGCCTCCGTCCCTGACCGAGACCGCCGCCCGCGCCGAGCAGTTGCGCGCCCTGCATGCCAGCGGCCTCGTGCTGCCCAACGCCTGGGACGCCCTGAGCGCCCGGCTCCTACAGGAAGCAGGGTTTTCCGCCATTGGCACCACCAGCGCGGGGGTGGCCTTTGCCCTGGGCCAGCCCGACGGCCAGGTGCTGCCCCGCGCGGACGGCCTGCAGGCCCTGGCCCGTATGGTGGCAGCGGTGCAGGTGCCCGTCACCGCCGACCTCGAAGCGGGGTACGGCCACTCCCCTGAAGACGTGGCCCAGACGGTCCAGGCTGCCGTGGAGCTGGGGGCGGCGGGCGTGAATCTGGAAGACGCCACCGGGGAGGCCCACGCGCCGCTGTACCCGCTGGCCGCCCAGGTGGCGCGGCTGACCGCTGCCCGCGAGGCGGCGGATGCCCTGGGCGTGCCCCTCTATCTGAACGCCCGCACCGACACCTATTTCACCGCGTTTGGGCAGGACCCGGCCGAGCGGCTGGCCGAAACCATCCGGCGTGGCCGGGCCTATCTGCAGGCCGGCGCTGACAGCGCGTTCGTGCCCGGCGTGATCGACCCGGCCACCGTGCAGGCGCTGCGCGAGGGCATCGGCGGGCCCGTGGCGGTGATGCTGCAGGCTGGTGGGCCGGGCGCCCCAGAGTTGCTGGCGGCCGGGGCCTGCCGGGTCAGCGTGGGGCCGGGGTTGCTGCTGGCCGCGCTGGGGCACCTAGCGCAGCTGGCCCAGACCCTGCGCACCGGGGGCACCTTCACGCCCCCAGCCGCGCTGCCTTTTGCCCAGGTGCAGGGGTGGTTCAGCCCGGCCGCCGTTTCCTGAAGCCCTGCGCCAGCTGGCCGATGTGCCCCGCACGGCCCTCACCCCACACTGGGGCATGGAGTTTTTTGCGCCCGACGGCACGCCTCTGTACGTGAACAGATTGGGCGACGGCCCACCCCTGCTGCTGCTCTCAGGTGGCCCTGGCTGCGTGAACTATCTGCAACCTGTGGCCCACCTGCTGCCCAGCTGGACCTGCCTGCTGCCCGACCCGCGCGGGGTGGGCCAGAGCGGCGGTGGCCCGCACGATCTGAGCACGGCCCTGGCCGACATAGAAGCCCTGCGCCAGACCCTGGGCGCCGCGCAGTGGACCGTGCTGGGCCACTCGTGGGGCGCGGATCTGGGACTGGCCTACGCCCTGGCGCACCCGGAGCGCGTGACCCGGCTGCTGAGCGTGGCCGGCACCGGCATTCAGAATGACCGCGACTGGAAAGCCGCCTACGAGGCCGGGCAAGGGCAGGAGCCGGCCCTGGAGGTCGAGTGGAACCCAGATGTTCACCGCGCCCTGATCACCAGCTGGCGCCAGTTCATCAAGACCCCCGACCTGCTGAGCCGCCTGTCCGTCCTGTCGGTGCCGGTCACGTTCCTGCACATGGAGGCCGATATCCGCCCCGGCTGGCCTGCGCGGCAACTCGCGGCGCTGCTGCCCCGGGGCGAGTGGGCCGAGGTGCCCGGCGCTCCCCACACCGCCTGGCTGACCCACGCCGGCGCCCTGGGGGCAGCGCTGCAAACCGCGCTGGGGGCGCCCGCATGAGGGTCCTGAACATTGAGGTGCCGCCCCAGCTGGCCGCCCGCTGGCGCACGTGGCTGGCCCCGGAGCAGCAGCCCCTGTTCCTGACCGCCGCCGAAGCGCACACCTTCGGCCTGAGCACCGTGCCCAGAGCCGACGACGCCCTGGCCCCGGAAACCCGCGACACCTTCACCGTGTGGGCAGTGGCCCCGCAGGCCGATCAGGTCGTGTGGGTGGACCGGGCGCACTGTGAGGCCCTGCCTCCGGGCCTGCGCCGCGCGCTGCTGCGGGCCCAGGTAAGCCACGGGCGGGGCAATGTGCCGCTGGGCCGCGCCTACGCCGACCTCTGGCCGGGGCTGCCCAGGGGCCGCCTGCTGTGGGCCCCCGAGCACCTCAGCCCCGCCGTGCTGACCCGATGGGCCGAGCGGGATGGGCTGCCCTGCCAGCGGGCGCAGGTGCCCAGCACTGTCTGGGCGGGGGCGGCGGCCCTTTTGCCCGGGGCGCGGGCGCTGGCCGGCACGTTTCCTGAAGGCAGCGCGGGCAACTGCTTTGGCGCGGTGATGGGCGCGGCGGGGGTCCCCGGCGCCGCGCAGACCTGGATGGGCCGCAAGCCCTTCGAGGCGTTCCTGCGGGCGCAGGCGCGGCCCGGTGGGCGCGACGACCAGCCCGGCACGGTGCTGGTGTGGCGTAGCGCAGACGGCCTCGTGCAGCACGCCGCCGTGACCCTGGGCGGCGGCTGGGCCCTGCACAAGCCCGCGCAGACGTGGTGGACGCCCCGGGTGGTGCTGCCGGTGGTGGCCCTCAAGCACTACTCGCGCAGCCGGGGCCAGCGCCTGGAGCGGTGGCGGTTGGTGGGGGCAGAGGAGGTGCGGCATGGACCCCAGAGATGAAGTAGAGCGACGTTTAAAAGAGCCGCCCTATACAGAGCTGCCCCCGTGGCACTGGCAACTGGAACAACTGAACGGCGACCTCTCGCAATACGACCTCCGCATGCTCCTGAGCCTCAAGAACCACTTGGACAATCTATTGAATGGCGCGCTGTATACGCCGCCTGTCAAGGACCTGGCTCCTCTTTGAATTCCGGAAAGGGCGAAGAGGCGCACCCTGTTCCTAAGCCCCCTGGCGGATGCCCGGCGGCAGGCGCCCAGCCCATGATGGGCGCCATGAGCCCCCTGACCCTGCGCGACCTGCGCAAACCCGACGACTTCACTGGTGCCGCCCGCGTGCTCAGTGCCAGCGATCCGGACTGGCCGGTCACCGCCGAGCTGCTGGCGGTGTGGGACGCCGCGCGCGACCCCGGGCTGTACCACACCGTGGTGGTGGCCGAGCAGGACGGGCAACTGGTGGGCCTGGGTCAGGCCGGCCACGACGACTTTGCCTACGAGGACTGGCGCTACTTCGGGGCGGTCACCGTGCACCCGGACGCCCGGGGCCAAGGCGTTGGCCGGGCGCTGTACGACGAACTGCTGGCCCGGCTGCGCGCCCGGGGCGCCCAGGACATCCGCACCATGCTCAGCGACCAGCCGCGCGACGAGGCGGGGCGCGCCTTTCTGGCCCGCCGGGGCTTTACCCGCACCTGGGACCGCTACGAGTCACGCCTGCACACGGGTGAGCTGAACCTGGGTGTTTTCGACGAGCTGCTGACGGGTGTGGCGGCCCAGGGCATCGAACTGCGCTCGATTGCCGACCTCGCTGGCGATGAGCACCGCGACTGGCGGCTCTATGAACTGGACTGGCGCCTCTTTCAGGACGTGCCAATGGGGCAGGCCCTGACCAAGCGGCCCTTTGAGGCGTGGCGCAAACAGGAATTGGACGATCCCACCTTCAGTCACGAGCTGTCCTTTGTGGCCCTGCGTCCGGGCCTGGACGATCCCGAAACCGGCCCCTACGTGGGCTACAGCACCCTGATGAAAGCCCCCGGCGGCTTCTATGTGATTGGCATGACGGGCGTGCGCCGCGAGGACCGGGGCCTGGGCGTGGCCAAGGCGCTGAAAGTGGCGGCCATGCGCGCCCTGCACGCGGCCGGCGGCGGCGAGATCCGCACCTTCAACGACCCGCCCAACAAGGCCATGCTGGGCATGAACCGCGCGCTGGGCTTTCGCCCTGGACCCACCCGCAGCCGGTACGAACTGCACCTGGACCCTGTTACGGGCGAGCGCCGCCCCATCGCCGCTGGGGGCGTGGCATGACCCGCGCCGCCCTGAACGTCACCATCCGCGAGGCCACGGACCACGACCTGCCCGCCCTGGCCGAGCTGCTGAGCGTAGTCAACCCCCGCCATCCCTGGACCGCCGAGCGCCTCGCCCACGACCTGCGCACCCTGCGCGCCGATCCCCTGGGCCTGCATGTGGCGCAGTGGGTGGCCCAGGAAGGTGGCGGCGCGCTGCTGGGCGCCGCTTCGGCGCTGCAGTTTGGCGGCATGTACCACCCGGGGCGCTACCACGCCGAACTGGGCGTGCACCCGGAGGCGCGCGCTCAGGGCATTGGCACCGCGCTGGCCGAGGTACTGGGCACCCACCTGCAGGCCCGGGGTGCCCAGGAGGTGCTGGCCGGCAGCTACGAGGACGAGCCGCAGGGTGTGGCCTTCTTGCAGGCGCGCGGCTTTACCGAGGTCATGCGCTTTTTCGACAACGTGCTGGAGATGGCCGATTTCGACGCCCCCACCTGGGCCCAGGCCGAGGTCCTGCCCCGGGGGCTGCGCCTGCGGTCCCTGGCCGAGCTGCAGGCCGAGCAGGGCCGGGACGCCGCCCTGCGCGCCTACTACGAGGGCTGGGTGGCCGCCCGCGAGGACGTGCCGCGCACCGGAGAAGCCACGCCCGTGCCCTTTGAGCGCTTCTGCCAGCAGCGCCTGGACCGCCCAGAGTTCTTTCCCGAAGGCGTGCTGCTGGCCGTGACCGAGGAGGGCGAGGTGGCGGCCCTGTCGGAACTGTACGGCGACGAGCACCACCCGGGCCGCCTGAACACCGGCCTGACCGGCACCCGGCGCGAGTGGCGGCGGCAGGGGCTGGCCCTGGCGGTCAAGCTGGCCGCGCTGCGGGTCGCCCGCGAACGCGGCGCCCACGAGGTCTGGACGGGCAACGCCACCACGAACGCGCCCATGCTGGCCCTGAACGAGCGCCTGGGCTTTCGCCCGCGCGTGGCCTGGATCGAGATGAAATGGGGCGGGGTATGACCGGCCCGCAGCCGCCCGGGGTGGTCCGGATAGACGTTGGCCCGGTGCAGCCCCACGAGTGGGACGCGGCGGCCCGCGCCTACACCGCCGCGCTGCCCCACGACCCGGTCAGCGGCGCAGAGCTGCGCAGGCGCGACGAGGAGCAGCGGGGCTGGGGCCACCACGCGGGCGTGCTGGTGGCCCGGCAGGGTGAAGAGGTGGTGGGCACCGCCTCGTACTTTCAGAACCCGGGCGCGTACCACCCGGGGCGCTTCACCCTGGAACTGGGCGTGGCCCCGGCGTGGCAGGGGCAGGGGGTGGGCCGCGCCCTCTGGGCGGCCCTGGAGGCGCGGCTCCGTGGGCTCGGCGCCGAATCGGCACGGATTCTGGCGCGGGATGAGCACCCAGTGGCCCCGGGGTTTCTGACCCGCCGGGGCTGGGTGGGCGACAAACGATACTTCTTCAGCGTGCTGGACGTGGCGACGTTCGACGGGGCCCGGTACGTGGGGCTGGCCGAGCGGCTGGCCGCCCAGGGCGTGCGCCTGCATTCCCTGACGGCTCTGCGGGCGGCCAACGAGCCGGACCTTGAGGCGCGCCTGCACACCCTGATGAGCGACGTGCGCCAGGACGTGCCCCGTGCAGAGCCGGCCACGCCCCTGTCGCAGGCGGTGTTTCAGGAGGCGGTGCTGGGCGACCCCGGCCTGCTGCCGGACGGCTATCTGGTGGCCGAGCACGGCGGCACCTTCATTGGGCAGACCACCCTGTTTCGCAGCGAGGCCAGCCCCGACCTGCTGACGGGCCTCACCGGGGTCACGCGGGCGTGGCGCGGCCGTGGGGTGGCGACCCTGCTCAAACTGGAGGCCATTCGCGTGGCCCAGGCCCTGGGCGCGCCCCTGATCCGCACCGACAACGCCAGCGACAACGCGCCTATGCTAGCGATCAACGACCGCCTGGGCTTTATGCGCGAAGGCGGCGCGACGACCTCCTACCTGTACCGGTTCTGAGGGCGGTGACCACATGACTTGGAGGGTTCACCTTCAGGTGATGTGGGGCGAGCGGCGCGAGTCACCGCGACAGACAGCGGTTGGCGTGGAGGGGGTCCTTTTCTCCCCTCTACGGAACGCAAGACCGCTGTGAGGGCGTCGCTGAGGGTAGTGCCGCAGAAGGGCTTTCCTTCCGCCTTCATCGCCCCATCCTCCTGTCATCATGGGCCCGCGAGGCGCCGATGACCGAAACCCACGAGATCGCCCACCCCCCAGACCAGCCGCCTTCTGGCCTGCTGCTGAGTGTGGACTGGGACGCCTTTTCGGGCACCCGGGAACTGGTGTTCGACGCGCCGATCTGGGGCACCCGTGACCGCGAGGAGGACCGGCTGGCCGCCTGGACCGCGCGGGCGCAGCGGCGTGGGGGAGAGGAGGACCCCGCCGCCCCCTGGGCCGCCCTGGACGCCGATTTTCCGCTGTACCCCGGTTGGGAGGCGCTGCGGGCCTACGCGGGGGTGCCCACCTGGCTCACCCTCAGCCACGCAGACGCCTGGGCGTGGCTGCAGCAGTTTCCCGGCCACGCCGTGCTGAATCTGGATTCGCACCACGACCTCGCCAGCTTTTCCGGCGATCCGGAGCGGGTGCGTCCGGGCAACTGGGCGGGGCTGGGGCTGCGCTCGGGGCTCATCCGGCACGTGACCACCCTGTACCCGGACTGGCACGCGGGGCTGCCCGTGGCCGAAGGGTTTGATCTGGGCCGCACCTGGACCGAGGTCTCGCCGCTGCTGCCCGCCGACCTGCATGGCCGCGTCACCCTGACCCGGCAGGCGGCCCCCGGCGCGGGCCTGCCCGACCCGGCCGAGGTGCGGGCGCTGCTGCTGGTGCAGTCCCCAGCCTGGACCAGCCCGGCCCACGACCCGGCGCTGCGCGAACTGGCCGGGGCGCTGCGGGCCCAGGTGCTTGTTCCCCCCCTCTGGCGGTCATGACGGCGCTGGGGGCGGGGGGTACAATGCCCTGACCCTGCAGGCCTTTCCTCTTCTGCCGCCCCGGTCCCCAGGAGCGCCCCCATCGTGATAACCCCTTCCCAAGAGCAAACCCTGCCCACCGCCTATCAGGTGGGGGCGTTCGCCCTGATCGTGCACCGGGGCGCCTACCTGATCACCAGCCCGCGCGAGCCGCTGCTCCCCGGCGGCAGCCACGACCTGCCCGGCTTCATTCTGAATGCCGCCACGGGCGCCAATCCCGTGGAATTGCAGCTGCGCCGCACCATCCGCGAGCAGGTGAGCTTGGCAGTGAGTGACCTGAAACTGGTGGGCTCGCACGCGGCGCGCGGCATGCACGGCGCAGAAGGCGGCATGCGCCTGAACCTGATTTTTGGCACCGAATACTGCGCGGGCATTCTGCAGCCCGACCTGAGAGCAGTCACGGGGGCCACCTGGGTGCCCAGCGAGGACCTGCTGCGCCCCGGCGGCGCCCCGGGTTGGCTGCAGGGCGCGGTGCGCGACTTCGAGGCCATTGCACCCCTCCCGGCCCCCGAGACCCCGGCCCCCACCCCCAAACTGCGCTTCGGCCGCCGCCGGTAGGCTCAACTCGGACTGGAGCAGCGGCGGAACAGACTCGAAGAGCGGGCAGGAACGTAAGCTCTGCCGAGCGTGATGGGTGTATTCCAGTGCTGTACCAGGTGGTGTGCGGAGCAAACGGAACGCCGCACGAGCAAGGGTGCAGACGGTGTCAACCGTTGAGCTGGGGCGACTCCATGAACACGGCGCTTTCCTCTTCCCCCTGTGGGGGTCTCGCCGCGCGGCGCCGCAGAGGAAGGTGAATGAGCCTGACGTCCTAGACGATATTTTCCTCACCGCCGCCGCACCGGCCTTAAACACCGTCCGCACCATTGACAAGGTCGCTTTTGGCCCATATCTGCTACCCTGCGGGGCGGCCCGCGACCTGTTTTGTCGCTGCGGCTGGAGGCACCTATGAACCACTCTCCCGCTCGGGGCCTGCTTGCCCCGCTGCCCCTGCTCTTGATTGCTCTGTACGCGCTGAGCATTCTGCTCGCCAACCTCACGCTGAACAAGTTCATTCCGCTGCCGGTCTACGGGATGCTGAGTGTGGGCACCATCTTCTTCGCCGCCGTATTTACGCTGCGCGACCGTATTCACCGTGCCGGTGGCCTGAACGCGGTGTATGTCGCCATTGGCGTGGCGCTGCTGGTGAACACCGTCGTGGCGCTGCTCACCGGCACGCCGTGGCGCTTTATTGGCGCCAGCTTCCTGGCGATTCTGGTGGGCGAACTGGCCGATACCGCTGTCTACCAGCGCTTTATCCGCCGCAGCTGGTGGACCCGGGTGCTGGCCAGCAACGCCGTCAGCGTGCCCCTGGACTCCATTCTGTTCACCCTGCTGGCGTTCTGGGGCGACATGAGCAGTAACGAGATTGCCCAGATCATCTTCGCTGACATCGTGGCCAAGTACCTGATCGCGGCGCTGTTCGCCTTCCGGCTGCGGCACGCGGCCCGCTCCGCCGCCGCATGAGCGAGCCGGCGCGGGCTGACCGGCTGCGGGTCATCGCCAACGCCCGTCCGGACCTGAGCACCCTGGTTGAGCATGTGTTGCACCTGCCCCCCCTCTGCCCGGCCACCGGCAACCCCGGCCCCGGCAGCACCCTGGCCCTGCGCTACGAGGCTGGCCCGGGGCTGCTGGAACTGTTCAGCCTGGACAGTTATGTGGACGCCTTTATCGGGCACCCGGTGGTGCGCGACATGGAATTTTTCGTGCAGACCGTGGCCCAGGACGCCGCCAACGCGCTGGGCCAGCCGGTGACCGCCCACGCCGACGTGAGCTTCAAGGGCCTGCGCCAGGGCCAGCGGGTCACCGTGACCGCCACGCCGCAGGGGGAAGCCAACCGCTGAAGCCCGCCCCTAGGGCATTTGACATCAAGATGATGTTGGTTCTTGACCCTCTCCCCTCGTGGGAGAGGGCCTCGCGCAGCGAGGGGTGAGGGGGTGCTTTGGTCAACCGCTCTAGGGCCTGTCGCGCGCCGGACGCCTTGAAGAGGGTGTCCGGCGCTTGTTTTAGCGGTCCTCGACCTCCAGGGTGTCCGGGTCGGGGCCGCTGTCCTCGTCTTCATCGAGTTCCAGCGTCAGGGCCGACCAGCGCGCCGGTAGGGTCAGCGTGAGCACGCCGTCCTCGTAGGTGTAGTTCACGGCGCCGTCCACGCGGCGCACATGGCCCAGGCCCGCCACGCGCAGGGTCACGCGCGGCTCGGCGAAGGTGTCGCCCTCCACCTCGCGGCGGATCAGCACCTGGGCCCCGTGGCGCTCGCCCAGCAGCCGGGTCAGGCGCCCGCGCACCGGGCCGTCGCCGCCGTCCTCGTACAGCTGGCTCACGAAGCCGTGGGGGCCGGCGTGCACCAGCCACGTCAGGTCGGCCCAGCGCGCGGTGGTGGTGTGGAGGGCTCCCTGGGTCAGGGCCAGGGCCTCGCCGGCGCGCAGGTACAGGGGCAGCGTGTCCAGCGGCGCCTGGGCGGTCACATACTGTTCGCCCTCGTGGATGGCGCCAAAGCGGCCCAGGTTGAACACCTCGGCCCAGCGGCCAGCGGGCAGATACACCTGCCGCCGCCGCACCCCGCCGCGCAGCACCGGGGCCACCAGCAGGCCCTCGCCCAGCAGGTACTGGCCCTCTTCACGCAGGGCGTCCTCATCGCCGGGGAAGTGCAGGGCCAGCGGGCGCAGCAAGGGCAACCCGGTGCGGGTGGCCGCGTGCGCCAGGGTGTACAGGTGCGGCAGCAGCCGGTAGCGCCGTTCCAGCGCCGCGCCCACCAGGGCCGTGTAGGGTTCGCCAAAGCGCCACGGTTCCTGGTCGGCGGTGCCCAGGGCCGCGTGGTTGCGCACGAACGTATAGCCCAGCGCCGCCTGATACCAGCGCACCAGCAGTTCCCCGGTGCTGTCGCCGCCAAAGCCGCCCACATCCGCCCCCACAAACGGCACGCCGCTCAGGCCCAGGCCGCCCAGCATGGGCAGGCTGAGGGCCAGGTGGCCCCAGCTGGCCGCGTTGTCGCCGGTCCACACCGCCGCCGAGCGCTGAATGCCCGCGTACCCGGCGCGCGTGAGAATCCAGGGCCGGATGCCGGGGCTGAAGCGCGCGTAGCCGGCGCGGCTGGCCTCGTTCATGCCGTTGGCATAGGCGTTGTGCACCTCCAGGTGGGTGCGGGGGCCGTGCCGGGCGTCGTAGGGCAGTGTCTTGCCCTCGGTGGGCTGCGGCTGGCGCAGGGAAAAGCACGCGGGCTCGTTCATGTCGTTCCACTGGCCCTGAATGCCCGCTTCGGCAAAGACGCGGTGGTGCCCCGCCCACCACGCCACCACCTCGGGGCGGGTGAAGTCCGGGAAGACCGCCGGGTCCGGCCAGACCTCGCCCACCAGCACGTCGCCCCGGGCGGTGCGCACCAGATGGTCGCCGCGCACGGCCTCCTCGTAGACCTCGTAGCCCGCTTCCACCTTCACGCCGGGGTCCACGATGGGCACCAGTTTCACGCCCTGGCCCGCCGCCTCTTTCACCAGCGCCCGCAGGTCCGGGAAATTCGCGCGGTTCACCGTCCAGACCTTGTAGGCGTCCATGTAATCAATGTCCACGTACACGCTGTCCAGCGGCAGGCCGCGCTCGCGGTAGCCGGCGATCACGGCGCGCAGGTCGCCCTCGGTGCGGTAGCCCCAGCGGCTCTGCGCGGCGCCCAGGGCCCACAGGGGCGGCATGGGCGCCGTGCCGGTCAGGTCCGCGTAGCGGCGCAGCACGTCGGCGGGGCGGGGCCCGGCAATCACATACAGGTCCAACTCCGGCCCCGCCGAGGCAAAGCGCAGTTCTTCGGGGTGGCTGCGCGCCACGTCCGCTTCCAGGCGCCAGGGCTCGTCCAGGAACAGGCCGTGGGCACGGCCTCCCTGCAGCACCGTGGTGAAGGGAATCGACACGTACAGCGGGTCGGTTTCGAGGTGGTGGGGAAAGCAGTCGGTGTTCCAGAAGGTGAGGTGCTGCCCCCGCTTGTCCAGGGGCCCCACCTTCTCGCCAAAGCCCAGGTAGGCCGCGCCTTCCGGGGCCCCCAGGTGCAGGCGGGTGCGGCGTAGGGCAAAGCGTTCGGCGTCCAGCGCGGGGCGGGGGGCGGGGGCCTCGCCGCTCCAGGCGTGCGCCTGGGCCAGCACCCGCGCCCCCGGGCCGCTGCCACTAAGCACCTGCCACGCGCCCGTCCGGCGGTCCAGCTTCAGCGCCAGCCCCCCGCCGATGATCAGCAGATCGTCGCCGTCCTCAGCGGCGCTAAGACTTACGCCTTCGGGCAGCCCCGGGCGCAGCGCAAAGCTGGGTTTGGGCGCCGGGCGGGGAAACGAGAGCGATCCGGCGCGCGCTTCGGGGATAAGGCGCACGCGCAGCACCCCGGGCAAGGGGGCTGAAACCAGCAGCAGGTCGGTCTCGCCCCACACGCGCACCTGCGTGCCCTGCCGGCCCGGGGCCGGGGCACCCCCCACCTCCACCGCAAATGAACTCAGGCGCATGGCTCAGCGTACCGCCTGAACCTAACCCACCCCCAGGAATTCCACCTGCACGCCGCTTTCATCGGCCGCGCGCCGGGCGCCCTGCAGCAGGGCCTGGGCCCCGGGGCGCAGGGCCCGCTCGGGGCGCTGCCACAGCGCCTGGGCCACCTTGCTGGCGCGGCGCACCACCAGCACCTCGCCGGGCAGCGCCAGCCCCACCGCCGCCAGTAGCGCCTGGGCACTGGGCGGCACCTCCGAGGCGAAATCCAGCGGCACATGGGCGGTCACGCGCTCGCCGGGGCGGCGCAGGCTCACGCGGGCCTCGCCCCCGGCGGCGCGCTGCTCGATCAGCACGTCAGAGCGGGTTTCCGTCAGGCCAGGGGTGCCCAGGCCGCGCCGGGCGTCGTTCGCCAGCAGGTGGGCGGCCTGCATGTGGCGCCGGGTACGCGGGGCGTAGCGCAGGCGCAGGTCCACGCCGCGCGCCTCGGCCTCGTCGCGGACCTCGCGGGCGGCGTCAGCCAGGAACTCCGGCCCCCGGCCCCGCCCCACCGAGGCAATCACGGCCTCGTTGTCGGTGTGCACGGTCAGGGGCTGCCCGGACGGCGCGGCGCGCACCGCTTCAAGCACCGCGCGCACCTCGGCGGCGTTGTTGTCTGGCGCGCGCAGCTGGCCCTGCACCCGGGCAGGCAGCGCGCCCGGCACGATGAGAATCAGGCCCCAGCCGCCCATGCCGCTCAGCCCCTCTTCCGTGGGGACCTCATTCCAGCTTGCATCCACAAACGCCTGATTCACCTGAGCTTTCCACCCCTCGCCGCCCCGCCGGGCTGTGCCTATTCTTCCTGGTTGGCGGCCCCGCGCGCCCTATGGCTTTCTTGATGCCGGGGGCCGCTGGCCAGCGGCCCCCATCAGAGCGCACCCTGAGCCCTGTGCGCATCGGCCAGCCGGTCTAGGCCAGCGGCCCGGGGCCCGGATGGGGAATACTGCCCCCATGAACGTTCTTGAGCTGTACCAGAAGGCCGGCGCCTACCACGAGGGTCACTTTTTGCTGGCCAGCGGGCGCCACAGCCCCAAGTTCCTGCAGAGCACCACCGTGCTGCAGTACCCCCAGTACACCGAGCAGATTGGGCAGGCGCTGGCGCAGGCGGTCAAGGACGCCGGGATTCAGGCGCAGTTCATCATTGGTCCGGCGATGGGCGGGGTGGTGCTGGCCTATGAAACGGCCCGCCACTATGGCACCCGCGCCCTCTTTGCCGAGAAAGACGGGCAGGGCGGCATGAAGATCCGGGAGGCCTTTACGGTGGCGCCCGGGGAAACCTTCGTGGCGGTAGAGGACGTGCTGACCACGGGCGGCAGCGTCCTGAAGGCCGTGCGGGCGGCCGAGGCGGCGGGGGGGCGGTGTGTGGGGATTGCCTGCATTGTGGACCGGCGCAAGGAGGGGGGCGATCTGGGGGGGTATCCGCTGGTGGCGCTGACGCGGCTGGTGTTTGACACGTATGCGCCGGATGAGGTGCCGGCGTGGTTGGCGGCGATTCCGCTGCAGGAGATTTAAGGGGGTGAGGGTGGGGTTTCCTGGCTGGCCCCACCCCCCCAGCCCCCCTACCCCAGAGGGGCAGGGGGGAGCAGACGTTCGCACTGGGCAAGAGTTTCTACTGACGTCGGCTGGGTTGCTCTATCCGTTAACGTGTCCGGCTTCGACGCCATCCTGCGTCCCAGCGCAATGGCCCGCGCGCTTCGCGCACGACGGCCTCGTCTGAACCTGGGCGGTACTGGGGCAAGAGGGCTTGATGCGGCCCAGCAGGTTCTACTTTCAACTTCAAAACACAAAGGCAGAAGGCGAGGGGCGTTTTTGCCCTCGCCTCGCTCTGTCTCCACTCACTACTTCCTACTCACCACTCCCATCTTTCCCTACCCCCCTCCACAACCCACGTCCCACAACCTTCTACTCCCCTTCCTCCGCCCACAGCGCGCGCATTTCCTCGCTGCGTTCGAGCAGTTCGGGGAGGGTGCCTTCGTCGGTCAGGCGGCCAGCTTGCAGCAGCAGAATGCGGTCGGCGCGCAGCAGGGCGGCGCGGCGGTGGCTGACCACGAGGCAGGTGGCGTCGGTGGTGCTCAGGCCCTGCCACAGCTGGGCTTCGGTGCGGGCGTCCAGGGCGCTGGACACGTCATCGAAGACCAGGAGGTCGGCGGGGCGGGCCAGCATACGGGCCACGGCCGCGCGCTGAATCTGGCCGCCGGACAGCTTGACGCCGCGTGCGCCCACCGGGGTGTCCAGGCCGCTTTGCAGGGCGTCCAGGTCGGGCTCCAGCACTGCCAGCTGCACGGCGCGTTCCAGATGGGTGCGGTCGGCGCCGCTGGTGATGTTCTCGGCCAGGGTGTCGGAAAAGAGGCTGGGCAACTGCGCCGTGTAGGCGCTGCGGGGCGGCACCAGGAAGGTGGCGGGATCCTCCACAGCCTCGCCGTTCCAGAACACCTGCCCGCTCTGCGCCGGAATGAGGCCCAGCACGGCGCGCAGCAGGGTGGTCTTGCCGCTGCCGATGCGCCCGGTCACCACCACGAATTCCCCCCGGCGCAGGTGGAAACTGGCCTCCTGAATGCCCAGCCCGCCCGGGTGGGTGGCGGTGAGGTGCTGCACACGCAGTTCCTGCAGGGGCGCGGCGGACCCAGCGGCTGGGGCCGGGGGCGGGTCGCCCTGCAGGTACACCGGGTGGTGGGCCACGATGGTGGTGTCGGGGGCGTCTTGCAGCAGGCGGGTCATGCGGTCGTAGCTGACCCCGGTGCGGCGGTGGCGGGCAATGGCGTCGCCAAAAAAGCCCATGGAGCCGGTCAGGCGCGGCAGCAGGCCGATAAACAGCACGAAGTCCTGAATATCCATCGCGCCGCCGCGCACCTTGTTGGCGCCCAGCAGCAGCACCAGCCCCACAGCGAGGTTCACCATGTTGGTGTTCACGCCCCGGATCAGCTCGGTCAGCAGCACGTCGCGCAGGGCGGCGTGACGCCGGGTTTCGCCCAGGGCCCGCAGGTGCGCCACCATGCGGTCTTCCTGGGCCGCCAGCTTCACAGCGCTCACGGCCCCGAAGGTTTCGCCAATAAAGTCGGTCACGCGGGCGGTGGCCTCGCGCATGCGGCGGCGGTAGCTGCGGATGGTGGGCGACAGGCGCTGCACGAACAGCACCATCAGCAGCAGCGGCGCGCACACCAGCAGGGTAATCAGGGGGTCTACCCGCGCCATCAGGGTGATCGCCACCGCCGAGTACAGCAGGAAGCCCGCGCCGTCCACCCAGACCTCGGTGTAGCCGGCCACGTCGTCCACATCGTCGCGGAAGCGGCTGACCGCCTCGGCGGGGGTATCCGGCAGGCGACGGCTGCGCCGGGCGGTCAGCAGGTAGCCCAGCAGGTTGCGCCGCACCAGGGCGTCCAGGGTGTACCACAGCTCGATCCAGGCACGGAACGCCCCGTAAAAAATGCCAAAGCGGCTGAGGCGCACAAAGGCAAACCAGCCCAGCGCGGTCCACGCCGCTGCAATCGCCGGGTCCAGGGGCTGCCCTGCGCCCTTCAGGTCATCGGCCCGTTCCAGCGCGCCGAACACGCCGCTCACCGCCAGCGTCAACAGCGCGGGCGAGGCGTGGACCATGCCCCACATCAGCAGGTTGAAGGCAAAGAGGCCGGGTCTGTACTTGAACAGCTCTTTGGAGAGCGCGAAGGTGCGTTCGTTGGGCTGGGGGAGGGGGGTGGTGGTCATGCGGGAGCTCCGGGGAGTGGGCAGTGGGCAGTGGTGAGTGGAGAACGGCAGGCGAGAGCAACAGCAGGAGCGGTTTTTCCCGCTTCCCACTTCCTACTGACCACTTCCCCCCTCATGCCAGCACCCCTTCGCCGTCATCCAGCACGCCCGCGCGCAGCAGGGCGGCGTAGTGGCTCTCTGGGGTGCGGGCCAGGGTGTCGCGCTCGCCGTGTTCCAGAATCTCGCCGCCGCCCAGCACCAGAATCCGGTCGGCGCGCGCCACGGTGTCCAGGCGGTGGGCGATGATGATGGCGGTGCGCCCAGACAGCAGGCGGGTCATGGCGGCCGTCAGCAGGGCCTCGGTGGCGGGGTCCAGGCGGCTGCTGGGCTCATCCAGAATGATTAGGCTGGGGTCGCGCAGCAGCACGCGGGCAAAGGCCAGCAGTTGCGCCTCGCCCGCCGAGAGGCTGCCGGTGGGCAGGGGCGTGCGCACGCCTTCTTCCAGCCGGTCCAGCCACGTCCCCAGGCCCACCTCGCGCAGCGCAGCTTCCACAGCGTCATCACCCACTTGCGGGTCAAAGAAACTCAGGTTGTCGCGCACGCTGGCCTGAAACAGCTGCACGTCCTGCGTGACCACGGCCACGCGGCGGCGCAGGTCCTGCAGGGGCGTGTGGGTCACGTTCACGCCGCCCAGGCGAATCTCGCCCTCGGTGGCGTCGTACAGGCGGGAGACCAGGCGGGTGAGGGTGGTCTTGCCGCTGCCGGTGCGGCCCAGCAGGCCCAGGGTCTGGCCAGCGGGCAGGTGCAGCGACACGTCCCGCAGCACTGGGCGGCTGGCCGGGTCTTCGGGGGTGTAAGAAAAGGTGACGTGATCAAAGTCCAGCGCCAGGGGTCCGGGGGGTAGCGGCGTAGCGCCGCCCACCACGGCACTCTTCAGGGCCAGCAGTTCGGACACGCGCCCCAGGCTGGCTCCGGCCTTTTGCAGGTCCTGCAGCTGCTGGGTCAGCTGGTCAATGGGTTCTTCCACCAGTGTCATGTACTGGTACATCAGAAAGGCGGTGCCCAATGAGATGGCCCCGGCGGCGTACAGGCCCACAGCGGCGGTCAGCACGCCCACATAGCCAATGGCGAAGAGCAGCATGCTCAGCTGCCACACCACGCTCCGGCGCCGCCAGGAGGTAATGGAGCGGGTGAAAAAGGTGCGCTGCGTCTGTAAAAAGCGCCGCAGGTGGTGTTCGCCGGCCCCTAGGCTGCGAATATCGTCTAGGCCCGAGAGGCGCTCTTCCACGAAACCGAACAGCCGGGCGCTGGCTTCGCGCTCCAAGCGGGTGGGTTCCACGCCCAGTTTGCGCACCCGGTTCATGGCGCCCAGCGTCACCAGCGTGAACAGGGCCACCCCCAGGCCCACCCGCCAGTCCTCGCGGAAGAACATGATCAGGGCGCCCGTCAGCAGCAGGGCCGCGCCAAAGACCCGCACCGCGAACTGCGAGAAGAAGTTGCTCAGGGCCGTCACGTCGCCGTCAATGCGCTCGATCATCTCGCCGGGGGTGCGTTCCTTGTGCTCGCGCATGTCCAGTGACAGCAGGTGCGCCATCAGGTCCGCGCGCAGGCGGTTGGTGGCGGTCCAGCCCACCCGGGCGCCCACGTAGGTGGCTCCGGCGGTCATCAGCTGCACGCCCACGGCCAGCACGAGATACAGCCCCGCCAGCCGCACCAGCAGCCCCACATCGGCCCCGGCGCCCAGCTTGGCGCTGTCCACGAAGCGGCGCAGCAGCTGGGGCAGCAGCAGGTTCAGTGCCGTGCCGGTCAGTAGCAGGGCGGCCAGGGCGGCCACCTGCCACTTGAGGGGGCCCAGGTAGGTGCCCAGGACGGCCAGGGCGCGGCTGGACCGTTCGGGTGGGGGCGAGGGGGCGGGGGAGGGCGGGGTCATGGGGTCAGGCTAGGGGGCGGGGGGTGGGGGGCGCATCTGCCGAGTGGCGCATGGGGGTTGAGGTGGGGTTCATGCGGGGGGATGGGGGATGACGTTTTCTGGCTTGCCCCACCCCCCCAGCCCCCCTACCCCAGAGGGGCAGGGGGGAGCAGACGTTCGCACTGGGCAAGAGTTTTTACTGGAGTCGGCTGGGTTTCTCCATTCGTTGACGTGTCCGGCTTCGACGCCATCCTCCGCCCCATCGCAATGGCCCGCGCCCTTCGGGCACGACGGCCTCGTCTGGACCTGGGCGGTAGGGGGGCAAGAAGGCGTGGTGCGGCCCAGCAGGTTTTACTTTGAACGGCAAAAGCAGCTCTGGCTTCTGCTGCTGTTCAAAGTAGAACCTCGTGTCCTAAGCGTGCCCACCCTTCACCCCTGCGGGGTGAGCAACGGAAGCCGTCGTGCGCGCAGCGCGCGGGCGTCTGGCGATGGACGGAGGTAGACCACGGCGTACGACACGGGGCGAAGACAAGCCACCCCGAACCGCCAGTCAACGTTTGCCGAGCGCAGCGGAAAACTCCCCCCTGCCCCTCCGGGGTAGGGGGGCTGGGGGGGTGGGGCAACGCCGGCAAACGAACTCGCCCAAACAGAAAGCCCCCCTCACCCTTT
>NZ_JAHRBL010000010.1 GCF_019693445.1 Deinococcus aquaedulcis
TCGCGGCCGTTGACGAGCGATGTGCTTGGCTGATGACCCAAGAAGCTCTGGTTTCGCGCACGACGTACTTCCACTGGCTTCCCAATGCGTAATGTCCAATCTTTACTTCATTTTCGTATGATCCGGCGCTTTCCGCAGCTGTACCACGGCGAACTGTATGTCCTGCTGGCCCTGATCGAATGTTCAAGGACAGAAGGGAACACCTGCCCGGCCCCTTTGGAAGTGCCAGCGGCAGTGAACCGGAAGTACAAGCAGGCTCTGGCCGATCTGGCGCAGACCTTGCCCACACAGCTGGCGCTGGCGGATGACAGCACCCCCGATGGGCTGGGCCACGTTCAGGCCATGCTGGCTCTGCTGGCTTTCGGGCACGGCCAGGCGTATGCGGCGCATCTCTGCTGGGGCGCCCAGACCATGAATGCTGACCTGAGCCTCACGGCACCCCTGCGTGACTATGAAGCGCGTTCCGGCCGAACCGCGCTGTCGGACCAGCTGAAAGCCCGCCGGAGGGGCGGGCCTTGAAAGCGGAGCTGTAGGGCTTTACACCCGCAGCAGGCGCTGCAACTCCGTCACGCTGGTCTGGCTGGCGGGGGCGTCCAGGGCCACCTCGCCGTCGCGCAGGGCCACGATGCGCTGGCCCAGGTGCAGGGCCTCGTCCAGCTGGTGGGTCACGAACACCACCGTCACGCCGGACTGGCGCCACAGGGTCAGCAGTTCGTCGGCCAGGGTGGTGCGGGTGGCATGGTCCAGGGCGCTGAAGGGTTCGTCCAGCAGCAGCAGGCCCGGGCGCGTGACCAGGGCGCGGGCCAGGGCCACCCGCTGGCGCTGCCCGCCCGAGAGTTCATGCGGGCGCCGGCCCTCGTAGCCGGCGAGGCCCACCTGCCGCAGGGCGTCGGCCACGCGGCTCTGGCGTTCGGCGCGGGGGCCGGCGCGCAGGCCAAAGGCCACGTTGCCCGCCACGGTCAGCCACGGAAAGAGCGCGGGTTCCTGCTGCACCAGTGTCAGGCGCGGGTGGGGCCCCCGGATGGTTTCGCCGCCCAGGGTGATCTGCCCGGTCTGCGGGCGTAGAAAGCCCGCCAGCAGCGACAGCAGGGTGCTCTTGCCGCTGCCGGACGGGCCCACCACACACAGGAATTCGCCGGCTGCCACATGCAGGTTCAGCGGCCCCACCCCGGCGCCGGTGGCTTTGCGGCCGTGGTAGCGGTAGGTCACGCCGTCCAGCGTCAGGGGAGCCCCACCGCGCGCGGCGGCAGAAGCGGCAGCAGGCCCGGCAGCATTCATGGTGGTGGTCATTGTGGCACCTCCAGGCCGTAGTCGCGGCGCACCCGGCCCTCGAAGGTGCGCAGCAGGGCGTCAAACAGGCCGCCAATCAGGCCAATGATGATGATGGTGGCCAGCACCAGCGCCACGTTGGCTGTGTTGCGGCCCACTTCCAGCTGCTCGCCCAGGCTGGCGACCCCGCCGATCAGGAGTTCCCCGCCCACCAGGGCCCGCCACGCGAAGCTCCAGGCAGTGCGCAGCCCGGTCAGGATGTTGGGCAGCGAGGCGGGCAGCAGCACCCGCAGGGTCAGGCCCAGCGAGTTTGCTCCCAGCGTGCGCCCGGCCACGCGCAGGGCGGGCGGCACGTTCAGCAGCGCGCCCGACACCGCCAGGGCCATGGGAATGAACCCTTCCAGAATCACCACGGCCAGCGCGGCGCGTTCATTCAGGCCGAAAAACAGAATGGCAAACGGCACAAAGGCAATGCTGGGCACGCTCTGAATGCCCGTCAGGTACGCGCCCAGGGTGGTGCGCAGGGGCCGCCACGCGCCCATCAGCAGGCCCACCAGTACCCCCAGCGCCACCGCGATCAGGTAGCCGGTCAGCATCCGGCGCAGGCTGCCGCCGATGGCCGACAGCAATTTGCCGTCCTGCGGGCCACTGCCCCACAGCCCGTAGCTGATCTCGGTCCAGACCGCCTTGGGCCCCGGAAACACGTAGGGCGGGTACAGCTTCAGCACGTCGGTGAGCAGCCACCACACGCCCAGAATCAGCACGAGGCCCAGCAGTTGCCAGCCCAGCGCCACCCAGCGCGAGGGGCCGCGCGCCGGGCGGCCAGGGCCCGCATGGTCAAGCGTGGTCATGTCCAGGCCTCACTTGCGAAGAAACGGAGTGAGGTCCGGGGCGCTGCGGGCGTAGCCGGCTTCCACGTTCAGGGCGGCGTATTCCTTGAGGGCCGCCGGGTCCAGCGCGGTGGTGAAGCGCGTGCGGGCAAAGGCGCGCTGCAGCACGCGGGGATCAATCTTGGCGCCCGTCAGGGCCAGCAGCTGCTTGTTGACCGCCGCCTGGGCCGCCGCCGGGCTCTTGTTGATGAACGCCACGGCGTCGGTGTGCGCTTTGAGGAACGCGGTGACCAGCGCCGGGTTGGCCTGGGCGAACCTGGCATTCACAATCACGATGGTGGTGGGGTAGTTGCCGCCCCGCCACACGGTTTTTTCCGTGCCAATGATGCGGTGGCCCTGCGCTTCCAGCACCGCGCCCCAGGGCTCGGGGACCAGCGTGGCCTCCACGCGTTTGGCCGCAAAGGCAGCGATCACGTCGGCGGGAGCCACAGGCGTGATGGTCACGCTGCCGCCGTCGGTTTTGGGCTTCAGGCCGTTCTCGTTCAGGATGTGGCGCAGGCTGATGTCCTGGGTGTTGCCCAGGGTGGGCACCGCCACGGTCTTGCCGGCCAGGTCCTTGTAGCTCTTGATGGCGCTGTCCTTGCGCGCCACCAGTACGGCGCCTGCCTCGCTGGCCCCGGCGATGATCTGCACTGGCATGCCGCGCCCGATGGCATTGATGGCCGGCCCCGGCCCGATGTAGGCGATGTCAATCTGCCCGGCCGCAAAGGCTTCGGTCAGCGTGGTGCCTGAAACGAACTCCTTGGGCTCCAGCTTGACCTTGCCCAGCGCCTTTTGAAAGGTGCCGCGTTCCAGGCCTACCAGGGCGGGGGCGTGGGTGAGGTTCGGGAAAAAGCCCAGGCGCACGCTCTGCGCCTCCTGGGCCGAGGCGAGGCTGGGCAGGGCGAGGGCCAGGGCAAGGGTCAGGGCAAGTCGGGTCATGGAACCTCCTAAGAAATCTTGGGCGCACTCAGAGATGCTGCATTTCACGGTGGGGGGCGGGCCGTCACGTGTGACCACACCCGCCCCACCTTGAGGGCTTCTTAAGGCCTGATCAGGGACATGAGAGCGCGGTGGGTGTAGGACCAGCCGGCCCCCCACCGCTTCCCTAGCGCCTCAGACCGGCTCGGCGTAGGCGGCGCGCAGCACCTCGGCCACTTCCGGGCGGGTGAACTCGGCGGGCAGCGGCTCGCCGGCGCGCAGCTTCTCGCGGACCTTGGTGCCGCTCAGCACGAGGTGGTGCGAGGCGTCGTGCGGGCAGGTGCGGGGGCTGACCAGTTGCCCGCAGGAATTGCAGTAAAAGGTGTGCTCGAACTTCAGAATCTGGATCCCCAGTTCCTCGGGGGCGTAGGCGCTGAAAATTTCCTGGGCGTCGTAGGTGCCGTAGTAGCTGCCCACGCCCGCGTGGTCGCGCCCCACGATGAAGTGCGTGACGCCGTAGTTGCGCCGCGACAGGGCGTGCAAAATGGCCTCGCGCGGGCCCGCGTAGCGCATGGCGGCCGGGTACACGCTCAGCAGCGTGCGTTCCTGGGGGTAATAACCCTTCAGCAGCACCTCGTAGGCCTGCACGCGGGTGTCGGCGGGCACGTCGTCGCCCTTGGTGCTGCCCACCAGCGGATGCAGCAGCAGGCCGTCCACCAGTTCCAGCGCCACTTTCTGCAGGTACTCGTGGGCGCGGTGAATGGGGTTGCGGGTCTGGAACGCCACCGTCGAGCGCCAGCCGCGCGCTTCAATGACCTCGCGCACCTCGGCGGGCGTGCGGTGATGGCGGGGAAAGGCGCCGCGCGGCACCTCGAACAGCGCCACCTCGCCGGCCAGATACACGTCGCCCTGGGCATACAGCGCCGCCACGCCGGGGTGGGCCTCGTCGGTAGTGCGGTAAACCTCCTGGGCTTCCAGGGTCTTGCGGGCATCGAAGGCCTCCTGCACCTCAATCCAGCCCACGTCCTGGCCCCCGAAGGTCAGGACCACGCGGCCACGGGCGCGCGCGGCGTCCTCGCCCGACACGGGCAGCGTGATCGGAATGCTCCAGGGCGTGCCGTCCGCAAGGCGCAGGCGCGAGAGGATGCTGAGGTAATCGGCCTCGTTCACGAAGCCGCGCAGGGGCGAGTAGGCGCCCGTGGCCAGCATCTCCAGATCGGCTGCCGAGCGCTCGCTCAGGGCCAGACGGGGCAGGCCGGCCAGTTCAGCGGGGTCGAAATCGTGACCGGGGCGGCGCAGGCCGCTGACCAGGGTGCCGCCAAGCGGCGCGGGCAGAAGGGTGGATTCGGGCAGCAGGATGGTCATGGCAGGGGCGTCCTTGGGGGCAGGGGTGGGTGCAGAGGGTTGTGGATGAAAAGACTCAACTATTGGGGCAAAGAAAGGGCGGGGCAGATCAGCGGGAACGGCGACATCGCTGGGCAGGTCGCGGGCACCACCTCACAGGCGGCCTTCCCCGGCCCACAGGCCACATTCGGTCTTGCCTTTCCCTGCCCAGCGGCCCGCGCGGGCGTCCTCGCCGGGGCGCACGGCGCGCGTGCAGGGCCAGCACCCGATGCTCAGAAAGCCGTCCCAGTACAGCGGATTCACCGGCAGGTCGTGGTCGCGGGCGTACGCTTCCAGCTGTTCACGGGTCCAGTGGGCCAGCGGGTTGATCTTCACCCGCGTGCCGCCCTCTTCCACAAAGGGAATATCGGCGCGGGTGGCGGCCTGGTCGCGGCTGCGGGCGTTCAGCAGCGCAGAGGGGGCCTTTTGGCGCAGATACGCCTGCAGCGGCGCCACCTTGCGCGCCGCGCAGCAGGCATCCGGGTTGCTGGCGTACAGCGTGGGGTCGGTCTGCCCGTCGTCCGGGTGGGCGCCCGCATTCAGCGTGACAAAGGTCAGCTGCGGGTAGCGCGCCGCCAGCCGGTCGCGGGTCGCCAGCGTTTCGGGAAAGTGGAAGCCGGTGTCCACGAACACCACCTCGCCCTGGTAGCCCGCCTGCGCGGCGAGGTCCAGCAGCACTACCCCGTTCAGGTTGAAGGCACTGGGCATCAGCAGGTCCGGGTAGGTGTCCAGCGCCCAGCGGATGATCTCCAGGGGCTCGGTCCCCGGGGAAAAGGTGGTGGGGGAGAAGGAGGCGAGGGGAGCGGGCGCAGCAGCCTCCGCACCGGCGGGGCCATCCGCCATCCGCCATTCGCCATTGGCCTCTATCGCCGTCACAGCCCCAGCGCCCCCAGCAAGCGCGCCACACCCTCCTCCACGCTGATCTGGTCGGTGCGCAGGTGCAGGTCTGGCTGTTCGGGCGCCTCGTAGGGATCGCTCACGCCGGTAAAGTGCGGGATTTCGCCGGCCAGGGCCTTCAGGTACAGGCCCTTGACGTCGCGGGCGGTCACCACGTCCAGCGGGGCGTCCACGAACACTTCCAGGGCGTTCGGCAGCCCAGCCAGCACCTCGCGCCGGGTGTCGGCATACGGACTGATGGCGCTCACGAGTACGGTGACGCCGTGCCCCGCCAGCAGGCCAGCCACGAAGCCGATGCGGCGCACGTTGGTATCGCGGTCCGCCTTGGAAAAGCCCAGGCCCTTGCTCAGGTTCTCGCGCACGGCGTCGCCGTCCAGCAGTTCGGTGGGAACGCCGCGCGCGAGCAGCTCGGCGTGCAGCGCGCTCGCCAGGGTGCTCTTGCCCGCGCCGCTTAAGCCGGTCAGCCACACCACGCGGCCGGTGCCCACTGCGGGACGCTCTTGCAGGGCGGTCACGCCGTCACCAGTTCACGCGCGGCCAGCACGGTGTCCGGGGTGAAGCGCTCGTGGCCCACGCGGTCGGCGTACTCCACAAAGCTTTCATCGGGGCGTTTGTTCGCCTGGAAGTCGGCCAGCACAGCTTCGGTGTAGGCGTTCAACTGCTCGGCGGGCACCGCACCCTTGAGTTTGGTGCCAGTGCGCTGCGCCTGCCCAATGCTGCCGGCCAGATGCACGTTGTAGACCTCGTGGACAGTGCCGTCCTTGTCGGTGCGGTTGGCGCCCATGAAGCCCAGGTCTGCCACCTGATAGCGCGTGCAGGCGTTGGAGCAGCCCGTGAGGTTGATGGTGAAGGGCACGTCCAGCGCCATTGTCAGCGGCTCCAGGTGGTCCACCAGCGCGGCGGTGCGGGCCTTGGTCTCGGTGAGGGCCAGCCGGCAGAACTGGTTGCCCGTGCAGGCGATGGTGGTGCCGCGAAGGGTGGTCTTGGGCGCCAGATTCAGCGCCGCCAGGGCCTCGCTCAGGGCGGCCACGTCCTCGGTCTTCACGTGCGGAATCACCATGTTCTGGAAGGCAGTGGTGCGCAGCACGCCCTCGCCGTAGCGGTCCGCCAGATCCGACAGCGCCCGGGCCTTGTCGGGGTTGATGCGGCCCACGGTGGTCGCCACCACCACGTAATTGCGGCCGTCGGCCTGCGGGTTCACGCCCAGCACGTCATTGCCGCCGAAGCGGGCGACAGGCGCGGAAGGGCCGTCGGGCAGCTTGCGGCCCAGGTACTCGGTTTCCACGATCTCGCGGAACCTCTCCACGCCCAGGTCCTTGATCAGGAACTTCAGGCGGCTCTTCTTGCGGTTCTGGCGGTAGCCGTGGTCGCGGTAGGCGGCGGTGATCGCCTGTCCCACCTCCACCACCTCGTCGGGGCGGATAAATACGCCCAGACGCTTGGCGAGGTGCGCCACGGCGCCCAGGCCGCCGCCCACCCACACGTCAAAGCCCACCTCGCCGTTCACCCGGTGCGCCAGAAACCCAATGTCGTTGATGAGGTGAATCCCTTCCAGTTCCGGGGTGGCGGTCAGGCTCATCTTGAACTTGCGCGGCAGGTCCTGAAAGTCGGGGTTGCCGGTCAGGGTGCCTTCCATCGCAAAGGCAATGGGGCGCACGTCGATGATCTCGCGGGCGTCCAGCCCGGCCAGCGGCGAGGCGATGACCGCGCGCACCGTGTCGCCGCACGCGCCCTTGGGGTGCAGGCCCAGCGGTTCCAGGCGGTCAAAAATCGCCGGAATCTTGTCAATGGTCAGCCAGTGAAACTGAAAGGCCTGCCGGTCGGTCACGTCCAGAAAGCCGCGCCCGTACTCTTCGGCAATATTGGCCACCTCGCGCAGGGTGGCGCTGGAAAACTCGGCGGCCGGCACGCGCACCCGCATCATCAGGTAGCCGTCTTCCTGGGGGCGCTGGGGATAAACGCCGGCCCACTTGAGCAGGTCAATACGCTCGGGGTCAATGAAGCCCTGGGCGGCGTACTGGGGAATCAGGTCGAAAATCTGGAACGGGGGCACTTCTTTTTTCAGCGCTTCAATGTCGGACATATATGGACTTCCTTAGCGGTGCAGGAGGGCGAAACGCAGGCGGCGGTACTGGAAGTACATCAGGCAGCCCACGCAGATTTTCTGGGAGAGGTTCAGCAGCGCCAGGGCCACCACAGTCATGCCCAGCACCGTACCAGCCAGCCAGAGACCGGCCAGGGACAGCGCGGCGCTGGCCAGCAGGAAGGTGCCGCCCACGCCCTGCGCGAAGTGGTGGGCGCGCGGGTCTTCTTCGACCACCTCGGGCCTCAGGCCCAGTGCGGGCCCCAGCATCCGGTACGCGGCGCGCAGGGGCGACCACGCTGGGCGCAGGGCCCCCAGCAGCATGAACGCGCCCAGCACCAGCGTCAGCCAGGGCATTCGCACCGCCAACGCCAGCAGGGTCACCGCCACCACCGTGACCTGGTTGAATTTCAGCGCACTCAGATCTGTGCGCGCAGGCTGGGCGGGAGAGGCAGGGGCAATCATTGACAAAAAAGGTAAACCTTTATGGGCGACAAAACAAGTCAACTATTCGCCTTTTGTGGGGACCTGTCTCGGCAACCCGTGGCCCGGGACGGCGGGCTACAGTGGGGGGTCTCCAGTTGGCGCGCCTGGTGGCCTGCGCGTTTTTCTCCCCTTGCGCGCCAGCCTGGAGGCGGTTCTGTGCGTACATTGCAAAAGATTCTTCTGTGGGGTGCTGCCTGTGGTGCAGCGACGCTGGCGCCTGTCGTCCTGGCAGGGTCGGCCGCTGCGCCGCGCACCCTGAGTTTTACTGTGGGGAGCGCCGGCCAGGACATTGCGGTCCAGCCCGGCGACCGGCTGCAATTCACGTTGAACACCTCGGCGGGCACCGGCTACACCTGGCGGGCCCTGGAAGTAGACCCGGCCTACCTGACCCTGATCGAGAAACGCACCCTTCAGGTGGCCCCCGCCGCTGGCCGCGCGCCGGTGGTGGGCGGCGCGGGCCCGGCGACGGTCTACACCTATCAGGTGGTCGCGCCCCTCAAGCGCGGCAGCCTGTCGTTGACCACGCCGATCTTTTTTGCCCAGGTGCCCCCGGGCCGCGCGGGGGCGGTACAGGTGCAGCTGGTGCAGTTCAATCTGGTGGCCCGGTAGCGCCGCAGGGCCGCTGCGAAGAGAGGGGCGGCGTATTACACTGCCCAGCGTGAAGACGTTTAGCGTTCAGGTGGGTCACGTGACCCGTGACCTGCCCATCGTGCCCGTGGCCCCGGGGGTCAGCGTGGCCCTGTTCAACATGCTGGGTGACACCGAAGTGACCGAGGAAGCCGGGCGCGAACTGGCCGCCCGCCTGCCCGCCGACATTGACGTGCTGGTGACCCCCGAGGTCAAGGCCCTGAGCCTCGCCCACGTGATCAGCCGCGAGAGTGGCAAGCCGTACATCGTGATTCGCAAGACCCAGAAGCCCTACATGGTGGACCCGGTGGCGCGCGAGGTGGTGTCGATCACCACCGGCAAACCGCAACTGCTGGTGCTCGACGGCTTCGATGTGCAGAAGATCCGGGGCCGCAAGGTGGCGATTGTGGACGACGTGGTGTCCAGCGGCGGCACGCTGCATTCCATCCGCCAGATTCTGGAAGAGGTGGGCGGGGAAGTGGCCGCCGTGGTGGCCGTGTTCACCGAAGGCCAGGAGCGCCCCGAGGTGACGGCGCTGGGGCACCTGCCGCTGTTCGAGTAATTCAGTTCCAGCCCTGAAACGGCGCGGCGGTCTTGCAGTGGGAGGGCCGCCGCGCTGCTCTGCCGCCCCGCCCCTGACACAGGTGCGTTAGCCTATGCGCCATGACCACCCAGACGCAGGAACTGACGGTAAGCATCGGCGGCGTGTCGCGCACCCTGCCCACAGTGCGCGCGGGCAACCTGGGCCGCGTGCCCCTGGTGGAATTCATTGGCGACAGCGAATTCACCAACGCCGTGGCGCAGGAGATGGTCGCGCTGATTCCGCAGGGCACCGAACTGCTGCTGACAGTGGTGACCAACGCCCTGCCCCTGACCCACGAACTCAGCGACCGCTCTGGGCTGCCCTACGTGTGCGCGCGCAAGAAGCGGCGCACCTACATGCAAGAGCCCCTGATTCAGGATGTGCCCAGCATGACCCTGGGCGTGGCCGAGACCCTGTGGCTGGACGGCCCCCACGCCGCCCGCCTGAAGGGCAAGCGCGTGACGATTGTGCAAGACGTGGTGGCCTCGGGCGGCACAGCGCAGGCCCTGGCCCGGCTGGTGGAGCGGGCCGGCGGCACCCTGAACGGGTATCTGGCTGCCTTCCGCCAGGGGGAGAGCACCCTGCCCGTGGTGGCGCTGCAGGACCTGCCCCGAACGCTGTAAGCGGGCTTTGGCCCGAATCGTTTGCGAGAACGATTCAGTCCGAGCGAGGGAAGCAGATGAGCCAAGTCTGTGCCCAGTGCTCGCACGGTAGGACAGTTCCGAAGGTGCGAGCTCTAGGGGTGGGAAGTTCTAAGGCGTGGTTCCCGAAGTAAGTGTCGTGGCTGTGCGGGATGCGCGGCGGGGGCGACGCCACAGCAGGTCGGCGGTCACCCGGGCGCCCTGGCGCTTGCTGGGCATGTACCAAGCAAAAAAGGCCAGCCGCAGCACCCAGGCCACGGGGCCTTTGAACTGCAGCCCCAGCAACTCGGTAATGCCGTTCAAGTGCCCCAGGCTGGCGCTTTGCCCCAGGCCGCCGTAGGCGAAGGGGCGCAGTGGCTGGCCGCGCAGGCTGCGCGCCACGTTGTTGCCGGCGCACATGCCATGTTTCATGGCCCATAGCGCGTTGACCGGGCAGTCGCCGGGCCGCTTCGGATGTGCCACCTGCGCGGCGTCTCCGCCCGTCCAGATGTTTGTGTGGCCCGGCACACGCAGATACTGGTCCGTGAGCAGGCGGCCAGTGTGAGGATCGCGCATGGCCTCGGTGCCGGGGAGGACGGCTGGCGCGATGCCGGCCGCAAAAAGCGTGAGGTCGGCCGGAAAGAAACGGTCATCCTGGGCGTGGGCCCCGCCACTGGTCACCTCGCGGATTCGCACGCCCTCGTGAAGCTGAACCCCCAGCCCCTGCAGGGACTGGCGGGCATGCGCTGCCAGTGGGGCCAGCGCTGGCCCCAGCGTTTCCAGAACCAGGCCACTGCTGAGCAGATGAATCTCGCCGCCCAGGCCCTCGCGCTGCTGCCGTTCCCGGAGGGCGGCGGCCATCTCGACCCCCGCGTAGCCGCCTCCAATGACATTGATCGTGGTGGGCTGGCGGGCCTGAAATCGTGCGTGCAGTTCGGCGCGGAATGCCCGCATATCGCGCGCGTCCTTGAGGCAGCGGCCGTGTTCACGCAGCCCGGGGAGGCGATCAAACGGGTCCACCGAGCCTACGCCCAGGATCAGATGTTCATATGCCAGCATCTGGACTTGGCCCTCTTCACTGTGGACCTCCACCTGTTGCCGCTGGGCGTCAACACGGGTGACCGTGCCTTGCAGATAGCGGGCATGGGGGATAAGGGGCGGCAGGGGCGTGAGGGTATGGGCCAGGGGGACCAGCTCGCCCAGGCCTTCGCCGGTAAAGCCGTGAAAGGTGTGGTAGGGCAGAGTGCTCACCACGGTGATCTGTACTTGGCCGCGCTTGACCTGCCGGCCCAGGCGCCGCATCAGGGCGCGGTAGGCGTCCAGGCCCACGTAGCCCCCGCCCACAATGACGACCTGCGCCGCACCGCTCACGCCTGGGCCCCGCTCAGCGCTCCCAGCGCAGGGAGAGGGGCTGGCGCGTCGTCCAGCGTCACGGGCTGGCCGAACGAGTGGGGCTCGGCCAGGGTGAAACCCAGATGCCCGAACTGGGCTGCCAGCGCCAGCATGTGTTCGGCCTGCTCCACGCTGGGCCGACCCAGCGAAAAGTGGCCCTGCTGGCCGCTGAGCCCCAGCAGCAGCGTTTCGGCGAGGCAAGCGTAGGCCACCCCTTGCGGCAGGCCAATAAAGCCTTTGCGATGTACGCCGGGCACACTGACCAGCCCGCCGTCCACCACTCGCACGTCGGGTCGTTCCTGCAGCAACTCTGGACGGGTATTGCGCGGCTGGGTGTCATCCAGCACCACGGCGCCCTCTTTCAGGTGCTCGCTGCGCAGCACGGCGTCGGTGGCGCTGGTGAGCAAAATCACCAGATCGGCTTCACGCACGCGGTTCATGTCGGTGGTGATCTGGGACCGGCCGGCAGGGAGGGTGGCCTGCAGGGTGCGCAGGCGCTCTTCGTTGCGGGCCACCAGCAGCAGCGGCTGCGCGGTGCGGCGGGCCAGCAACTGGGTGAGGCAACTGCCCACGCTGCCGCTGGCGCCCACGAGTGCGATGGTGGCGTTACTGGGGCACAGGCTCAGCAGCCGCTCGGCGCCCAGGAAGGTCATGGCGGCGGTAAAGGCGTTGCCGTTGGTGATGCCCACGTCGGTGCGGTGGCGCAGCGCCATACCGCCTGCAGTGGCCGGCGCCGTGAGCGCCCCCAGCCCCACCGTTCTGGCGCCCAGCCCCACGGCCTTGGTCACGGCCCGGTCAATGATGCTCTGAACACGGCGTCCGCCTTCCAGCAGGGCTTTTGGCGTCAGGGGCACGGTGAGCAAGTAGGCCGCCACCTGTTCAGGCTTGTCGCTGTAGCGCAGGGTGCCTGTCACTGGGGCCGGCAAGGACAGGCGGCCAAGTGCGGTCTCATAGGCGCGGTTGGGGATCCAGCCGAAGGGGCGGCAAATGTCGCCCAGGTCGCGGGAAACGTTGGTCCGGGGATGGACCAGGAAGGCGACGGCGTGACGGTCTTGGGTGGACAAAGACAGCTGTTGCGACATAGAGACCTCATCTCGGCCTATGAAGACCGGGGGAATGGAACTGCAGAGTGCGCCCACGGGCGTGATCGCTCCGTGACCGGCTGTCTCGACACACGACAAGGCCAACGGGAGCAGCTGCCACCGTTGGCCTTGACTCTGGGATTAAGTTACACTGAGTTGAAAATGAAGTAAATAAAGGCCCCTGCCGGGTGTTCTCATGTGAGGGACAACTTCTATTGCCTTACCGCCCCGGCTCGATGATCACCTTCCCCGTGGTCTTGCGGTCCAGCAGATCCTGAAAAGCGCGGGCGCTGTCGGCCAGGGCGTAGGTGGGCCCCACCTGCGGCACCACCTGTCCACTCGCCACCAGTTGGCCCAGCACCTGCGCGGCCTCGGCGGTGGCGTCGCGGTCACTCATCAGGCTGGTCAACCACAGGCCAGTGACCGTCAGGTTGCGCTTCATCAGTTCCACCGGGCGCAGCCCTGCCTGCTCGCGGCTGGCGTTGCCAATCACGATGATCCGGCCCCGGTGGGCGGCCATATCCAGGCTTTCCTGAAAGCGTTTGCCCCCCACGACTTCCAGAATGAGCGGCACGCCTTTGCCCCCGGCGGCCTCGCGCACCTTCTGCACCCGCCCGGGGTCATCCTGCAGCAGGGTCACGTCGGCGCCCAGGCGGCGGGCGATCTCCAGCTTCTCCTCGGTGCTGGCCAGCGCGATGACCTTCAGGCCCAGCGCCTTGGCGAGCTGCACGCTGGCGGTGCCCAGGGCGCCGGCGGCTGCCTGCACCAGCACCCACTCGCCGGCCTGACCGCGCCCCAGCGTTTTCAGGCCGTGGTAGGCCGTGAAGTACGACACCGGAAAGGCCGCTGCCTGGGCTGCACTCAGTGTCTGGGGGACGGGGATCAGACCGGCGGCGTTCACGGTGGCGTAGTGGGCCAGCGCACCGCTGCCGCCCAGGGCCGCCACGCGCTGCCCAGGCTGCACGCCCCGCACGCCCTCGCCCAGCGCGTCCACGATGCCGGCAAATTCCATGCCGGGCGTGTAGGGCAGGCGGGTGCGGGTCAGGTACTCGCCCGCCACCGCCAGGGCGTCGGCGAAGTTGATGCCCACGGCTTCCACGCGCAGGCGCACCTCGCCGGGCCCGGGCTGGGGCACGGGTGCGTTCTGCAGTTGCATCACGTCGGGCGGGCCCAGGCGCTCCACCCGGATGGCCTTCATCAGCTCGGTCATGGGGGCAGCATACCCCAGCGCCGCCAAAAGTGAACGTCAACGTGCATTCTGAACGTGGGCGTGTTTGACCACCCCAAGGGGGCCGTGAAAAGCTGTGGCCCGCCTAACACTCGTTTTTCAGCAAGGAGGCCCACCCATGACCCAGACCCCCCTGGTCGAGCAGTCCCGCCACGACGACATTCTGGTGCTGACCATCCACAACCCGCCTGTGAACGCCTTTTCGCCCGGTGTGCCCGAGGGCCTCAAAGCCGGCCTGAGCGCCGCTGCCGCCGACGACCGCATTGCCGCCGTGGTCATCATTGGCGGGGGGCGCACCTTCGTGGCGGGGGCCGACATCAAGACCTTCGGCCTGCCACGCGAGCAGGCCCCGGACCTGCGCGGCACCGTGCAGCAGCTGGATGCCTTTCCCAAGCCCACCGTGGCCGCGCTGCACGGCACGGCGCTGGGCGGCGGTCTGGAACTGGCCCTGGCCTGCAGCTACCGCGTGGCCGTGCCAGACGCCCGACTGGGCCTGCCCGAAGTCAAACTGGGCGTGCTGCCCGGCGCTGGCGGCACCCAGCGCCTGCCCCGCGTGGTGGGAGCGCAAAAAGCCCTGGACATGATGCTGAGCGGCGCGCCCATTAAGGCCACCGAAGCCAAGGAACTGGGGCTGGTGGACGACCTGATTGAAGGGGACCTGCTAGAGGGGGCCCTGGCCTTCGCCCGCCGCGTGGCGGCGGTGCGTCCCCTGCCGCGCATCAGCGAGCGCGCTGTGGACGGCGGCTCGCCCGAGGTCTTTGCCGCTGCCCGCGAAGCCATCAAGAAAACGCACCGGGGGCAGCTGTCGCCCTCGCTCATCATTGATCTGGCCGAGATGGCGGCCACCCGCCCCTTCGAGGAAGGCTGGCAGGCCGAGGCGCAGAAGTTCATGGAAGCGCGCGAGTCGCCGCAGTCGCGTGGCCTGCGCCACCTCTTCTTTGCCGAGCGCGAAAGTGCCAGGATTCCGGGCCTGGGCAAGGACACGCCGCTGCTGAACATCCGCCGCGTGGGCGTGATTGGCGCGGGGACGATGGGCGGCGGGATCGCCATGAACTTCCTGAACGCGGGGCTGCCTGTGACCATCGTGGAGACCACCCAGGAGGCGCTGGACCGGGGCCTGGGCGTAATTCGCCGCAACTATGAGAGCAGCGCCAAAAAGGGCCGCCTGAGTGCCGACGACGTGGAACGGCGCATGGCCCTGCTGACCCCCAGCCTGGACATGGCTGACCTGAAGGGCGCCGACCTGATCATCGAAGCCGTGTTCGAGGACATGGGGGTGAAAAAGGACATCTTCACGCGCCTGGACGCGCTGGCCAAGGACGGCGCCATCCTGGCCACGAACACCAGCACCCTGGACGTGAACGAGATTGCCGCCGTGACCTCGCGCCCGGAACAGGTGATCGGTCTGCACTTTTTCAGCCCCGCCAACGTGATGAAGCTGCTGGAGATCGTGCGCGCGGAGAACACCAGCGACACGGTGCTGGCGACCTGCATGGCGCTGGCGAAAAAGATCGGCAAGGTGGGCGTGGTGGTGGGCGTGTGCGACGGCTTTGTGGGCAACCGCATGGTGCACCGCTACGGTGAGGAAGCCCGGCGCCTGGTGGACGAAGGCGCCAGCCCAGCAGACGTGGACGCCGCCATGAACGCCCTGGGCCTGCCGATGGGCCCTTTCCAGATGACCGATATGGCTGGCCTGGACATCGGCTACGCCATCCGCGTGCACCGCGCCCGGCAGCGCGGCGAGCCAGAGCCTGACGGCTGGCTGGACCGCATCGTGAAGACTGGGCGCAAGGGCCAGAAAACCGGCGGCGGCATCTACGACTACGACGAGACCCGCAGGCCCCGCCCGAATGCGGAGATGCAGGCCCTGATCGAGGCCTACCGCGCCGAGAAGGGCATCACGCCCCGCTCCATCAGCGCCGATGAGATCACCCGCCGCCTCACCGGCACCCTGATCAACGAGGGCGCCCGGATTCTGGACGAGGGCGTTGCCCAGCGCGCAGGCGACATTGACGTGATCTACATCTACGGCTACGGCTTCCCCGCTTACCGGGGCGGCCCCATGCACTACGCGGGCGAACAGGGCCTGCAAACGGTGGTGGACGACCTGAAGCAGTACGGGCACACGCCCGCGCCGCTGCTGGAGCGCCTGGCCCGCGAAGGCGAGACATTCGCTGACTTTGACCATGAACGGGCCAAAAGTTCTCAAAAATGATAACATCCGGGGTAAGGGATGCCGCGCAAGCTCCGTGAACTGATCCGGGATCTGGAGCGGGCCGGCTTCGCGGAACAGAGTGTGCGGGGCAGTCACCGGAAGTTCGTGCGCGGCCCAGTGACCGTCATCCTGAGTGGCAACCTGGGCGACGACGTGAAGCTTTATCAGGAAAAGGCGGTGCAGTCCGCCATCGAGAGGGACTCGTGAGCTATCTGACCATCGTATCGGCAGGCGAGCGAAACTGGCAGGCGCTGGTGCCCGAGCTGCATTGCATCGTGACCGCCAGCAGTCGGGATGAACTTCTGCGCCTGAGCCGGGAGAGTCTTGCGGTGGCCCTGGAGGACAGAACCGGCCACCAGCCTGCAGTGCATCAGTTGGCCGATGTGGCCCCTGAAGTGCGCCGTGAACTAACGGGAACAGAGGAAGTGCTGTTCCTGGACCCTGCACCTATGAATCCCGTCAGTCTGGCCATTCAGGCGGCCCTGGACCGCGCCGGCATCTCTCAGGCCGAACTGGCCAGGCGCATGGGGACCAGCCGGTCGGCCGTTCACCGTCTGCTCAATCCGTTTTACTGGGGCCACTCGCTGGAACTCCTGCGCCGGGTGGCCGAGGCCCTGGACGCCCGCGTACACGTTACGTTCGAGGCCCAGGCCTCCTGACGCCCAAAAGGAAGGAATCTATGCCTGAAGCTGTCATTGTGTCTACCGCCCGCACGCCCATTGGCAAGGCGTACCGGGGCTTTCTGAACGACACCCACGGGTCGGACCTGGGGGCGCATGCCGTGACCCACGCCATAGCGCGCGCGGGCGTGGACCCCGCCGAGATTGAAGACGTGATCATGGGTGCCGGCAACCCTGAAGGCGCCACCGGCAGCAACATTGCCCGGCAGATTGCCCTGCGTGCGGGCCTGCCGGTGTCGGTGAGCGGGATGACGGTCAACCGCTTCTGCTCCAGCGGCCTGCAGACCATCGCCCTGGCGGCGAACCATGTCATGACCGGGCAGGGCGACGTGTTCGTGGCCGGCGGCCTGGAAAGCATCACCCTGACCCAGAGCGAGCACGCGAACAAGTACCGCCTGCGCGGCGAGTGGCTCTCCGAACACAAGCCCGAGATCTACATGCCCATGCTGGAAACGGCGGAAATCGTGGCGCGGCGCTACGGCATTTCCCGTGAGCAGCAAGACGAGTACGCCTACCACTCGCAGATGCGCACCGCCCGCGCTCAGCAGGCCGGGCTGTTTGAGCACGAGATCGTGCCCATGACGGCTGGCATGAAGGTGCAGGACAAGGCGACGGGCGAGGTGAGCGAGCAAACGGTCACGCGCACGCTGGACGAGGGCAACCGCCCCGACACCACGCTAGAGGGCCTGGGCAAACTCAAGCCGGTGTTCGAGGGCGGGGTGATCACCGCCGGCAACGCCTCGCAGCTCAGCGACGGGGCGGCGGCCGTGGTGGTCATGAACGCCGACGTGGCACGGGAACGGGGCCTGAAACCGCTGGGCCTGTTTAAGGGCTTCGCCATCGCCGGCTGCGAGCCCGACGAGATGGGCATAGGCCCGGTATTCGCCGTCCCCAAGCTCCTGAAGCGCCACGGCCTGAGTGTGGACGACATTGACCTCTGGGAACTGAACGAGGCGTTCGCGGTGCAGGCCCTGTACTGCCGCGACCGCCTGGGCATTGACCCGGAAAAATACAATGTCAATGGCGGCAGCATTTCTGTGGGCCACCCCTACGGCATGAGCGGCGCCCGCCTGACCGGCCACATTCTGCTGGAAGGCCAGCGCCGGGGCGCCAAGCATGTGGTGGTGACCATGTGCATTGGCGGCGGGATGGGCGCTGCGGGGCTGTTTGAGGTGCTGTAAGGGGCGTGGATTGTTGGGCATAGGGAAGGGGCTTCTGTGGGGGCCCCTTTCTGCTGGCGGGTCACATTTGCTTAACGTTAAACGATTAGAGTAATGGTATGACTCCTTCCCTCGTTCCCCACGGGCTGCACCATGTGACCGCCGTGACGGCCAATGCCCGCGAGAATCTGCGCTTTTACACGGGCGTGCTGGGCCTGCGGCTGGTCAAAAAGACGGTGAATCAGGACGACGTAACCGCCTATCACCTGTTCTACGCCGACGCCGAGGGCAGCCCCGGCAGCGACCTGACTTTTTTCGAGTGGCCGGTGCCGCCCGAGCAGCGCGGTAACCACTCTATTTCCCGTACCAGCCTGCGCGTACCGGAGGGCAGCCTGGACTGGTGGCAGGCGCGCCTGGAAGGTCAGGGCCTGCGGGTGGCCCCGGTCACGCGCGCCGGGCGACTCCATCTGGACTTTCAGGACCCCGAGGGCCAGCGCCTGAGCCTAGTGGAAGGGGGCCCGGCTGGCGTGCCGTGGGCGGGCAGCCCAGTGCCGGCCGAGCACCAGATCCTGGGGCTGGGGCCTGTCGAGTTGACGCTGCCCAACCTCTTTCCCACCGGGCGCGTGCTGGAAAAAGCCTATGGCCTGCACGCCGCAGACACCTACGCCGACCCCGAGGGGGAGGCGCGGTCCATTCACGTGTACCGCATGGGCGAGGGCGGCCCACACGCCGAGCTGCACCTGCGCCTGGACCCTGCCCTGCCCCCCGCGCGGCCTGGGGCGGGCGGGGTTCACCACCTCGCGTTGCGGGTGCCAGATGACCAGTACCACGCCTGGGAGGCCCACCTGCGCGGCCTGGGCCTGCGCACCAGCGGCGAGGTGGACCGGCACTGGTTCCGCAGCATCTACTACCGCGAGCCCCAGGGCGTGCTCATTGAACTGGCCACCGATGGCCCCGGGTTCGCTGTGGACGAGGACCCCGCCCACCTGGGTGAGACCCTGATCCTGGCCCCGTTCCTAGAGCCGCGCCGCGCCCAGATTGAAGCCGGATTGACGCCGCTGGAATAGATGATATGGCAGCATAAAGAGCAACGCCCCTCATTCGCAGAGAGGCGTTGCTCTTTATGCACTCAGTCAGGTGAAACAGCATCACCTGTGGCCACGCATGATGTGTAGACCGGAATATAGTTCTGTGACGTCGCGCTGTCCGAAGCCGAGCCGCTGCTGACAGTGACTTTCCCATTAAAACGTCCGCGTTGAACGTTGGACGTGTTGACATAACGGTAGCGTAGATTGATATCCACGTCTTGAGGGCTCACACTCGCTGGCAGTACGCTGCTGTCAATTACGTAATCAATAAGGAAGTTGCCACGGCTGGACGTGCGGAGATCGGCTCTATTAAATTGTTTGACCGACTTGGACTGAGAAATATCCCCCGTCAATTCCAAAGTCACAAGGTCAAAACCGCTACCGGCGAACTCAGCCACCACTATATTTTGCGTTGTGCTGGTACCGTCACTAAAAAGTGTGCGGTCGCATGCCACGTAAGCATTGGTGCCCTGTTGGATATAGGTTGTTCTTAAGCGAACGCTGTCATTGTTGACGTAATCAGGTGGAACCACTACAACGTTACAACTAGCTAGGGTCACACCAAGGGCTGCCACTGCTGCGATTCTCTTCATGGCTCTCACTGTGCATCCTCAGGCTGATCCAAACGTGACGCCCGCCTGAGAGATGCTTCAGGCGGGGCAAATATTGGGAAAAGTGCTTAGGCCATGGCCAGCGGTGCACTCAACGCTGCCGAGGCCGGGTCCAGGCGCGGCAATTCGGGCAGCTCGTGGCCCTGGGCGTCCAGAATCTTGCCGTACATCATGTGCGGGGTGGCGTGCTCAATGCGCACGGCGTAAATGCCGGCGCGGTCTGCCCCCAGAGCCTTGGGCACCACGGTGGGGTGGTTGCCGCGCGTGTGCCCTTCCAGAAAAGCGGGGTCGTGGGCGTCGCCGCGCAGCAGGACTTCCTGAGTGGTGCCCACTTTCTCGGCGTTCTTGCGCGCGCTCCACTCTTTCTGCCGGGCGATCAGGCGGCTGAGGCGCTCGGTCTTGACCTCGCGGGGCAGGTCTTCAAAGTGCTTGTAGCTGGGCGTGCCGGGGCGGGCGCTGTACGCGAACATGTAGGCGCTGTCGTAGCCCACCTCGTCGTACAGGCTGAGGGTCTCCTGAAAGTCCTCCTCGGTCTCGCCGGGAAAGCCCACGATGATATCGGTGGCCAGCACGGCGCCGGGCAGGTGCCTGCGGATCTCGGCAATGTGCGAGAGGTACTTCTCGCGGGTGTACTCGCGGGCCATGCGGCGCAGTACGCGGTTGCTGCCGCTCTGCACGGGCAGGTGCACGAACTCGCAGATGGCGGGGGTTTCAGCCATCGCAGCGGCCACGTCCTCGGTGAAATTCATGGGGTGGCTGGTGGTGAACTTCACGCGCCGCACGCCGCTCTGGCCCACCAGGCGCAGCAACCCTGCAAAGCTGGGGTAGCCGCCCAGGCGCGCGCCGCCGTCCACGCCGTAGGCGTTCACGTTCTGGCCCAGCAGCGTCACTTCCTGCACACCCGCCGCCAGCAGCGTGTCCAGTTCGCGCAGGATGTCGTCCGGGTGGCGGCTCACCTGCGGGCCGCGCGTGGTGGGCACGATGCAGTAGGTACAGTGGTGGTCGCAGCCCCGCATGATCGTCAGGTGCGCCTGCAGTTTGCCGGTGGGCGGCGGGGGAATGTGGTCGTGCAGCTCGTCCTTGAAGGCCAGGCCCCAGAAGCGCTCGTTGCCTTCCAGCGCCTTGCCAATATCCAGCAGGCTGCCGGGCCCCAGCAGCACATCCACGCCGAATTTGCGGGCCATTTGCTGGCCTTCGTCCAGCTGCGCGAGGCAGCCCATCATGCCCACCACCAGGGGCCGCTGCGCCTTGGTCTTGCGCAGGGTGCCCAGCACGCTGCGGACCTTTTCCACAGGTTTGCCCCGCACCGCGCAGGTGTTGATCAGCACGAAATCGGCCTCGTCCACCGTATCCACGATGTCGGCCCCGAAGCTGACCAGTTGAGACTGAACGAGGTGCGTGTCGTACTCGTTCATTTGACAGCCGTATGTAATGAGATGCGCCTTGATACCTATCAACTCCTTCAGCCTGACGGAGGGATTCCGGGGCCTTTGGCGCGCCCTGCGTGGGTGCAGGGGCGAACGCTGAATTGTACTGTGTGCGCCGGGCCGCTGCGCGTTTCCTGGCGCGCCCTACGGCACCCATTTCAGGGTGAGGGGATAGCGCACCGCATTCACGGTGAGGGTGCCGGTCAGGAGGTTACGCACCTGCACCGCGCTGAGGGTGGCGCTGGCCTTCAGGGGAATATTGCTGATGCCAAAGCCCAGCACGCTGGCGTTCAGGCGCGCTGTCTCGGCGGGGGTGATTCGTGCCGTCAGGGTGTCACCCTCTGGGCCGGGGAGCAGGGTGCCTTCCAGCACAAAGGTGTCGCCGCTGCTGAGGTTGCGGTAGGCCCCCTTGACCTCGTGGGTCAGGGGATTGACGGTGTAGGTCACGCGCACGCGCTGGGGCAGCAGTAGGACCCGCAGCTCGCCCTCGTAGGTCACCACCGGTTGGGCCTGCGGGGCGGGGGCGCAGGCGGCGAGACCAGCGGCCAGCGAGAGGCAGAACAGCCGCTTCACTGCGCACCCTCCAGCCCCAGCGCCAGCCCCAGCAGGCGGTCGTCCTGCCCTGCGCGGCCCACCAGTTGCACGCCCACAAAAGGGGTAGGCGAAGGCCACGCCACCACGGGCACCCCCAGGAGGCTGAAAGGCGCGGTCAGCCTCAGCACAGCGCGGCGCAGCGGCACAGCCCCGCCGGGCAGTTCCAGTTCCTCCTGGCCGATCAGAGGCGGCGGGCAGGGCACGGTGGGGGCCAGCAGCACCTGGGCGCGGGCGAACAGGGCGTCCAGGTCGGCGCGGTAGGCCGCGCGGCGGGCCTGGGCGGCCTCGCGCTCGGCTTCGGTCAGGGCCGCGCCCTGCTGCAGGGCGGCCAGGGTGAAGGGCAGGAAAGGCGGGTCGGCCTGGGCCAGTGCAGCCCGGTGTACCGCCGCCGCCTCACCCAGCACGGTGGGGGAGTAGGCGTCCAGCACCTCGGGGAAAGTGACGGGCTCGACCGTGGCCCCCAGGGCCTGCACCTGCGCGGCCACGGCGTGCGTGGCGGCCTCCACCTCCGGGGTTACCCAGCCGCTGGGGAGCCACAGACCCACCCGTACCCCGCCCCACGGCGCCGGCTGGACGGGCTGGCCGGTCAGGGCGCCGTGCACCCGGGCGATGGTCTGCACGTCGCGCGCCAGCGGGCCTGCATGATCGCAGCTGGGCGAAAGGGGCAAGATGCCCTGCGTGGGCCACGCCGGATGATCCTTGGTGGGTTTGAAGCCGGCGACCCCGCACCACGCCGCCGGAATGCGGATGCTGCCGCCTGTATCGGTACCCAGGGCAAAATCCACCTGTTCCAGCGCCACGCTGACGGCCGCGCCGCTGCTGCTGCCCCCCGGCATATGGCCGGGCCAGAAGGGATGCTCGGTGCCCCCGTGTCCGTTGTGGCCGGTGATCCCCAGCGCAATTTCATGCAGGTGGGTCTTGCCAGTGGCGCTGGCGCCCAGGGCCAGCAGACGGGCCACCAGGGGGCTGGGCCCGGGGTCGGGCACGGGGGCGCGGGTGCTGGCCTGCAGCGGCCAGCCGGGCACGCCAAACAGGTCTTTCACGCTGAAGGTCAGCCCCGCCAGGGGGCCCTGGGCCGCCCCGGAGAGGGGAGAGGCCGGGCGGTAGGCCCAGGCGCGCTGCGGGTCGGGGAGGGGGGGAGCACTCACGCCCTTCAGGGTAAGGGAGGGGAGTGGGGGCTGGTTGGGACGGCCAGGGGAGGCCTTGGGCGTAGGGGGAATGGGGGAAACGTGGTGGAGGCTGCCTGTTCACCCCCATCCGGCCTCCCCCATCAAGGGGAGGAGAAGAGAAGGCAGTGGGGGCCGTCTCCCTGCCGGGCGCGGAGAAAGTTCTCGCTGCGAGAGGCCGAGTACAGGTCAACAGCTGGGGCATCCCAAGCAACCTCTTACCGCACTTGATTGGAAGCGTGCTGCGCTGTCACCTGCATTCGGTCACTGACCTCAGAGCCATGCAGTGCTGCCCCGACCGCGCTTCGTGTTCAGAACGGCAAGATGGCCGGCTGCTTCCATTGCCCTTGCGCCAGCGTGAACGGGCCAAAGGCCTGCAGCCCCAGCGGGCCCAGGTCGGCGCTGAATTGGCCGTCCAGGCGGTAGGTGACCAGCTGGCCGCGCGCCACCTTCAGGAACGAGGCCGCCGTGTTTAGCGACACCGGAATGGAGAGTTCGGCGGGCTGCAGGGCCTCGCCGCGTGCCGGAAGCGCCACGTTGGGAAAGCTCACCTGCCCCACCTCGAACCCGTCAATCACCAGCGCGCCGCCCAGGTTCGCCAGCCGCAGCGGCAGGGGATTGGGGTTGGTCACGCGCAGGGTGACGCTCAGGTCGGCCACAGGGGCGGCGCCCAGGCCGCCGGGCAGGGTCAGGCGGGTCAGACGGATGTCCTCCACGGCCACCTGCGGCACCTGAAACACCTGTTGCAGCGGCGCGCAGGCGCTCAGCGCCCCACACAGCACAGCGGCGAAGGTCACGGGCAGAAGGCGGCGTCCGGGCATACCCCCACCTTAACGCGCCCGCCTTGCCCGATCCTGACCGGTGCCCGCGCCACGTGGCCCTGCTACGCTGCCCCCATGCACCGCTTTGCCCCGCGCCTGTTGCTTCCCCTTCTCTCTGGCCTGCTGGCGGGCGCGGCCCAGGCGGCCACCCTGGAGTTCGGGGTGGCGTATACCCGCCCCGGCAGCCCCCTGTGGGCCCGCGCTGGCATCAGCGATGTGGAGGTGCTGGGCGGCACCGCCGCCTTTGGCGTGGGCACCCGGGGCGCCGATCTGAGCTACGGCCGGGGCCTGGCCCTACCGCCGCTGGGGGCCGTGGGCGCGCGCAGCAGCCTGCTGGTGACGTGGCAGGGCGGCGTGCGCGCAGGCAGCCGCGTGACCGGCAGCCTGGGGCCTGTGGCCCTGAACCTGGGCCTGAGCGCCTTTACGGTGGCGGCGCAGGCGGCCGATCCACTGGCCCCCTTTGCCGAGGCCTCCACGGACCTCCGGGAGCGCGGGCTGAGCGGCGACGTGGCGGTGCGCTACCGCCTGTCGCGCGATCTGGTGGCGGTGGCGGGCGGCGAGTTCGGCGCGCAGCCGCACCTGCTGGCTGGGGTGGAGGGCCGCCGCGTGCTCACCCGCGCCGTGCCCGCCGGGGCCGAGGCGCCCGTGCCCGAATCCGCCCCCACCGACAGCGCCCCGGCTGACGAGGCCCCCACCGAAGAAACGCCGGCCGCCGAACCTGAGCAGGAGACGGTGGGCACCCTCTCGTGGCGCCTGGGGGCCCGTGCGGGGCGCGGGGTGCTGGGGCTCAGCGGCGGCCTGGGCTACGCCACCGAAAGCGGCCTGAGCCTGGGCCTGGACGCCCTGGTGGGCCCGCAGACCTTCGGGGTCACAGGCAGCGTGTCAGCTGCCGAGGTGCTGGGCGAGGGCAGCACCCTGCGCCTGTACGCCGCCTACGAGCCCTGGCGCACGGCCAGCACGCCCCTGCGTGCCGGTCTGGAAGCCACCTGGACCGCCGGGCCGGGCACCCTGGCCCTGAATGTCAGCGGTGGGCGCACCCGCAGCGGCGGCCTGGGCTACGGCGCACGGGTCTCCTACGCCCTGCCGCTGGGCACGCAGCCCTGATCCCAGCCTGACGAAAAAGCTGCGCCAGTGCGAGGTTAAACCTGCCGTCAGGCGCCCGCATGCCTTCTCATGTGTGGGGGCGGGATACTGCCGCGTATGACCCGACGCCTGACCCTGACCCTGCTGGCCGCCCTGCTGCCGGTGGCTGGTGCCCAGACCGCCCAGGACATTCTCGCCAAGGTGGACGCCGCCCAGAAGGCTGCCAAGGACGTGTCCTTCCGCCTCAGCGGCACCGCCGCCCTGGACAGCAGCACCCAGAAAATCGACATGACCATCAAGGCCATCCCCGCCCAGAGCGTGGCCCGCGTGCAGTTCGCCGCCCCCGACGCCCTGGCCGACAACGTGGTGGTGGCCGACAAGAACGAAGTGCGGCAGTACCTGTACCTCACCAACCAGATCACCGTGACCAGCACCAAAAAGGCCGCCGACGCCGCTGGTTTCGGCTTCGACTTCACCCAGCTGAGCAACACGGCGACCCTGCTCAGCGGCTACAACGTCAAGCTGCTGGGGACCAGCGGCGCGGCGGGCGCGCGCCAGTACCAGCTGGAAGCCACGGCCAAGAGCGGCGGCGGCGACCGCACCCGCGTGTGGATCACCGAAGCGGGCTGGCGCCCCACCCGCATTCAGGTGCTCAGCAGCGCGGGCAAGACCGTGGCCGACCTGAACGTGTCCAACTACCGCGTGAACAGCGGCCTGACCCCCGCCGCCCTGCGCGCCCTGCCCAAGGACGCCCAGATTATTCGCCAGTAACAAACCGTACAGGGGTGCGCCCGGAGTCTGTTCAAGGCTCCGGGCGCACCTATGGGCTGGCCCGCTCTGACTGGTCACCAACCACAAAAAGCCCCCGCCGTGTGGCGGGGGTGTCGATGAAACTTTTTTAGGGCTGCGGGTTTTAGTTCAGGACGCGGCGGGCGCCGTCGTAGCGGGTGGCCCAGTAGGCGTTGCCGAACAGGGGCTCAATGACGGTGCGGCCCTGGTAGCTGTTGGCGTTGGCCATCAGGCCGTCGCCCAGGTAGATGCCCACGTGGCTGGCGGTGCGGCCCAGGGTGTTGAAGAACACCAGATCGCCTGCGCGCAGGTCGCGGCGGCTCACGGCGCTGCCCACGCGCCACTGCGCGGCGGCGGTGCGGGGCAGGCTGATGCCCAGCTGGCGGAACACGTTCATGGTAAAGCCGCTGCAGTCAATGCCGCCGCGCCCGGTGCCGCCCAGCACGTACCGAATGCCCAGGAAGTTGCTGGCTGCCGCGCGAACGTAGGCGCCGCCGGCCGTGCGCGCCACCGGGGCCGCCGGGGCGGCGGGCGCCGGGCGGGCGGCCGCCCCAGCGCTGCCGCCGGTGCTGAGCTTCTGGCCCACCTGAATGGTGGTGCTGCCTAAGCGGTTGAGCTTCATCAGGGTGGGGGCGTCCACGCCCGTGGCCTTGGCGATGGAGTACAGGGTGTCTCCAGGCTTCACGGTGTAGGTGGCGGCGCTGGCGGTGCTCGAAAGAGCCAGGACAGTTAGGAAGGCACGAGAGAGTTTCATCGACGGGGGCAGTTTATCGTCTCTTTATTTAGTTGTCCTTAATTCATGGAAATTTGGGGGGCTGGTATGCGCCTATACGGCGTTTATGCGTCGTCTGACCTGTACGGCCTCCCCTTTATGAGCCTCCTGCGTTCAGGATTCTCAAGTCCAGGCTCATGTTTTCAGATCACTGGCTTCTGCCGTGACTCAGGCACTTTTCGCTGAATGCCGAGTTTCCGATATTCTCATTTTACTCATCATGGCTTTGGGTGGTCATCTTTTGGCGGATGCGGGGTGCCCATTCCAGCCGATCAAGGGGCGGCATGGAGGCGCATGCAGGACTATGCCCCGTCACGCCGCTCTCTGGCACCCCAGGTGGGACGGGGAGGGTTCGGCAGAACGCGCGCAGGGGTTAGGCTAGGAGGCAGCATGAAGGAAACCCTCTCGACCGAGCAGATTCAGCTGGGCCTGAAGCATTACCGCCGCATTGCGCGTCAGGACATGCTGCGGGCCAGCGAGACCCCCCATCCCGAGGCCTTTTTGAAGCACGCCGAGAGCCGCCGGGAGGTCTACGCCCAGTTGGGCACCGTTGCCGAGACCCACGGGCCCGACGACGTGATTGCGCACGCGCTGGAGCTTTACCGCGCGCTGCCCTTTGCCACTGGCACCCCAGAGCACGCCCACCCCGACATCAAGGGCCAGGAAAACGCCCTGGAGAACTTTTTCCTGCTGGTGGGCCTGGACCCCAAGACCCGGCGCGAGGCCCGCAGCAAGCGCCCTCGCCTCAGTCCCTGACCGGGCCCCTACACTAAGGCGCGTGATGCCCCACCCGGATTTTGTTGGACTGGTGAACACCCTGCAGGCCACCGCCGAGGCCGCGCTGGGCGACCTGAACGCGGCGACGGCCAGCGCCGCCCGCGACGGCCTGCTGGACGAGCGCCGCGCCCGCCAGACCGCCGAACGCAGCCTGAAGCTACTGACCATGCTGGCCGAGAAAACCCGGGGCAACCTGGATTTCACCGAAGCCGAACTGCTCAGCGACGCCATCACCAGCCTACACGCCCGCCTGCAGGCGCCCGGCGGCCAGGGCTAGCGTGCGCGCTGTGCTTCAGCGGGTCACGCAGGCCCGCTGCACCGTGGCGGGGCAGGTGACCGGCGAGACCGGGCCAGGACTGGTCCTGCTGCTGGGCGTGGCCCCCGGCGATACCGAGCAGACCGCCCAGGTGCTCGCCGCCAAAATCGCCAAATTGCGTATTTTTGGCGACGAGGCCGGCAAGATGAACCGCAGCGTGCAGGACATTGGCGGCGGTATCCTCAGCATCAGCCAGTTCACGCTGTACGCCGATACCCGCAGCGGCAACCGCCCCAGCTTTACCGGCGCGGCCCCGCCCGAGCAGGCCCGCGCCCTGTACGCGGTGTTTAACGCGGCGCTGCGTGACCTGGGCCTGCCCGTGGGTGAAGGGGTCTTCGGCGCCCACATGGTCATTGACCTGACCAACGATGGCCCCGTGACCCTCACCCTGGACGTGGCGTAAAAACGGGCAGGAGGGGGCCTGCCGTGCCCGGCCCCCCGGCCCTCTTTGTTCTCACCGCCGCCCACCCTATGCTGCGCCGCATGATCCGCCGCACTGCCCTGCTGGCCGCGCTCCTCTGTGTGGGGGGCGCGGCGGCCTATACCGTCAAGCCCGGCGACACGCTGTATTCCATTGCGCGCGCCAACGGCACCACCGTCGAGGTGCTCGCGCACCTGAACGGGCTGCAGGGCACCGCCCTGAAGGTGGGCCAGGAACTGAAGCTGCCAGGCGCGGGCACGGCGGCCACCCCGGCTGCGCCAGCCACGCCTGCGCCCCTCCCCCCGGAGCAACTGGCCCCCACCCCCACCGGCGCGCGCATTGCGGGCGTGAACATCACCGTGCCCGCCAGCCTGCGCATGGGCGAGGCCTTTGTGGTGCGCCTCAGCGGCGCGCGGGCGGGCGAGGCCACCGTGCGCTTTCCCAGTGAGGTGGGCGAGGATGTGCGCCGCCCCAACGAGGCCCTGAAACCCACAGGCGCGGCGGGCGAATACGTGGTTCCTGGGCGCGTGGTGCTGGGCAAGACCACCCCGGTGGTCTATGAGGTCACGCTGGACGGCGCGCTCGTGCGCGGGCGCATTCCGGTGGCCGGGCTGGACCAGCCCATCCAGCACCTGAACCTGCCCCCCCGCATTAGCGGCGTGCTGCAGGACCCCGCCCGCAAGGCTGAAGACGCCCTGGTGGAAGGGGCGTACGCGCGGCGCACCCCGCAGGCCTGGAGCCGCCCCTTTGCCCCGGCCCTCAGGGGCATGGCCCCCACCAGCAGTTCGTTCGGGCAGCCGCGCACCTACGTGGCGGGCGGCGCGGTGGCCTACCACTTTGGCACCGACTACCCCGCCCGCAGCGGCACCCCCGTCCTGGCCGTGAACGACGGCACCGTGGTGGTGGCCGGGCGCTACCCCGTGCGCGGCGGCCTCGTGGTGATTGACCACGGCGCGGGGGTCACCAGCCTGTATTTCCACCAGAGCAAGGTGAGCGTGAAGGTGGGTCAGAAGGTGGCGCGCGGCGACAAGATCGGCGAGGTGGGCAGCACGGGCCTGAGTGCCGGCCCCCACCTGCACCTGGAAATCCGCGTGCGGGGCGAAGGCACCAACCCCGCGAGCTGGATGAACCGCCTGTGGCCGCGCTGAGGCGCTGACCCCTGCTGGCTGAAGGCTGAGCGAGGGCTACACTATGCTCTGGCGCATGGCCCCGCTCCGCGACCTGTTGATCGTCACGCCCCACTCTTCCGGGCAGCTGCCGGCGGACGTGCTGTGGGGCATGCTGGGCGAGGCGATGTTCGACACGCCTGCGCGCGAGGCCCTGCTGCGGCGCGTGTTTCTGGACGGCGACCCCTACACCGAGCTGCTGTATCACGTGCCCGGCGCCCGCCACGTGCAGGCGCCCTGGAGCCGATTTGCCGCCGACCTCAACCGCGAGCGCGGTGACCGGGCCGACAATGGGGTGTTGAAACTCACGGGGTTTGACCGAGACACGCTGTATCCCCCCGGCTTCATGCTGGGCGAGGAGGCCCGCGAGGATCGCCTGCGCCGCCTGTGGGACCCGTTCGACGCGCTGCTGTCGACCGAAGCGCCACGCAGCCGCCTGATGATCGTGGGACACGCGATGGCGCCGCATGGCCCCGCCCTGGGCCACGACACCGGAAAGCCGCGCCCAGCCGTCTGCTTAATGCCGGGCACTGCCCAGGCCCCCACCTTTCCGGTGGCCCTGTGGCCTGCGCTGCAGCAGGCTGCCGAGCAGGCGTTTGCCCCGGCCATCGCCCACAGCCCCGATCCCCGGGTGACCGTAGGCGAACCCTGGAGCACCGATACCCTCAGCCGCGTGCACGGGGCGCGCGCCGGGATTCCAGCGTTCGGCATCGAGTTCAATACCGCGCTGTACCTGCAGGGTGGGCAGCCCCAGGATGAGCAGTTGCGTGCCCTGAACCGGGGCTTTATCGCCTTTGCCGGGGCGGCGCTGGCGCTGCTGGCCTAACCCGGCTTCACGCCTCGCGGGTGGCGAGGTCGCGCACGGTGTGCAGCAGCTCGGCGGCGGCGGTGGCCTCGGGGGCAGCGGCCAGGGCAGTTTGCAGCAGTTGCAGGCCGGCGGCGGCTTCCTGGGCGGCGAAGGCCTGGGCGTGGGTCACACTGCCGCTCTCCAGCAGCCATGCCTGCAGCTGAGCCACGGTGACCGGGTCCTTGTCGGGGCGTGGGCGGGCCATCTGGGCCAGGAAGACCTCGCGCTGCTGCTCGGGTGCACTCTGCAGCCAGTGCAGCACGATCAGGGTGCGCTTGCCTTCCAAGAGGTCGCCGCCGATCTCCTTGCCGTACTTGAGGGGATCGCCCAGCAGGTTCAGCACGTCGTCGCGGATCTGAAAGGCGGTGCCCAGAGCCAGGCCCGCCGCCTCAAAGCCGGGGTGGGGCACCTGCCCAGCGGCCAGCGCGCCCAGCTGCAGCGGCACCACCACCGTGTAGTAGGCGGTTTTCAGGCGCACCATCTCCAGGTAATCGGCCTCGCGCAGCGCCCACTCGCGGCGCTCCACCCAGCACAGGTCCAGGTGCTGGCCCTCGGCGGTGCGGTGAATCATTTGCAAGAAGGCGTCCATGCCCCCCGGTACCCCGGCGCGGTGCACGGCCGCCCACATGTAGGCGTGCAGGCCGTCACCCGCATTGATGGCCAGCGGCACGCCGTGCAGGCGGTGCAGCGCGGGGCGGCCCCGGCGGTCCTCGCTGTCGTCCTCGATGTCGTCGTGGATCAGTACCCAGTTCTGAAACAGTTCCAGGGCGGCGGCCAGCCACAGCGCCCCTTCCCAGCCGGGCCCGCCGACCTGCAGGCCGTGGGCGCGGGCGCTGAGCAGCAGCAGCTCCGAGCGCAGGCCCTTGCCGCCCCGCTGCGGATAGTCGCGCAGCATGTCGTGGTAGCCCTGCAGTTCGGGCCTCTGGGCAGACTGGGGCAGCAGCGACAGCACGCGGGACAGCAGTTCGGGGCGCATCGCCGGGCAGCATAGAGCATGGCGCTGGGGCGGCCCGGCCTCGCGTGCGCACCGCACAGATGCCCCAAGTGCAGCCGCGCCGACAGTGCCGCGCCGCCTGGACCGGCCAAGATGCAACGTATGGTCATGGCGCCCCCTCTGCTGCGTTCCCTCTGGGCCCTGCTGGTGCTGGCGCTGCTGGGCGCACTGGGGCTGGCGGCGGCGCAGGCGGCGCCCACGGCCTCGCTGCGCCCCGCCCTGAGCGGCGAACAGCGCACGCTGAGCCTGCCGGGCTTCGGAGCGGTGGCCTACACGGCCGATCCCCGGGGCAGCGGGCGCCCGCTGGTGCTGCTGCACAGCGTGAATGCCGCCGCCAGCGCCTACGAGATGAAGCCGCTGTGGGACGCCTATGCCGGCAGCCGCCCGCTGTACGCCCTGGAGTGGCCCGGGTTTGGCCGCAGTGCCCGCCCCGACGTGCCCTACACCCCGGCCCTGATGGTCTCGGCCCTCCGGGCCCTGCTGGACACCCTGGGCACCGAGGTGGACGTGGTGGCCCTGAGCCTGGGTAGTGAATTTGCCGCCCGCGCCGCCCTGGCCGACCCGCGCATCCGCCGCCTCGCCCTGATCAGCCCCACGGGCCTGGGCCGGGCGCGGGGCGAACCCAACCCGAACACGGGCCGGGCCCTGCGCGCGGTGTCGGGGCCGCTGTACAGCGCCCTGCGCACCCGCCCCAGCATCGAATACTTCCTGAGCCGCTCGTTCCGGGGGCCCGTGGATGACGGCCTGCTGGCCTACGCCCTGGAGACCTCGCGCCAGCCGGGGGCCGTGTACGCTCCGCTGGCGTTTCTGAGCGGCGTACTGTTCACGCCCGACGCCTACGGCGAGCTGTACGCCCGACTGAGCGGGCCGCTGCTGGTGCTGTACGACCAGGACGCGTTCACGTCTTTCGAGCGCCTGCCTGAACTGCTGGGGCGTCCGGGGGTGCAGGCCGTGCGCATTGAGGGCACCGACGGCCTGCCCCAGTTTGACCGCCCGGGCGAGGTGAAAGCGGCCCTGGACCGCTTCTGGAACGAGGCAGAGACCCGGTAAACGTGCACGGCTGGTTTGAACATCAACCGAGCCGACGAGGACAGCGGCGCAGCAGAGAGGGGAGCAAAGAACGTCTCCTTCACCGAAAATGGCAACGTTTTGGCGCTTCCCTGCAACGTTGTCAGAGAAGGGGCGAGGCCCTTAGCATGGCGCGCATGACTGCGCCTGCCGCCTTTACCCCCCGCCTGCTCGTGTGCGACGTGCTGTACACCGGCATGGGGGGCGCGCAGGCGCCGGGCGCTGTGGTGGTGGTGGGCGGCACGGTGGCCGCCACCGGGCACCCGGACACCCTGCGCGCCGCCTATCCCCACGCACAAGAGGAGTGCGTGGGCGGCGTGATTGCCCCGCCCCCGGTGAACGCCCACACCCACCTGGACATGAGTGCCTATGCGTTTCAGGCCCTGCCGTATTTCCGCTGGTTGCCCGAGGTGGTCATTGCCCAGCGTGAGCGCCGGGGTGTGGACGGCGCCCTGGCCGGAGCCGAGACCCTGGTCGCGCAGGGGGTAGGCGGCGTGGGCGACATTGTGAATATTCCGGCCGTCATGGACGCCCTACTGGCCCGTGAGGACCTGCGCGGCGTGCTGTACTTCGAGGTGCTGGGGCCCATTCCGGCGCAGGCCGAGGAGCGCTTTGCCGCCATGCGCGCCCTGGTGGACGGCTGGCGGCGCCACCCCCGGGCAGGTGAACTGCGCGTGGGCCTCACCCCGCACACGCCCTTTACCGTCAGTCACCGCCTGATGCGCCTGGTAACCGAGTACGCGGCGGGCGAGGGCCTGCCCCTGCAGATTCATGTGGCAGAGCACCCCAGCGAGGTGGAGCTGTTCGCCACGGGCGGGGGTCCGCTGTGGGACAACCGGATGCCCGCGCTGTACACCGCCACCTTTGCCGAGGTGATTGGCCGCGCGCCCGAGCCTGACCTGACCCCGGTGCGCTACCTGGACGAACTGGGCGTGCTGGCCGCCCGGCCCACCCTGGTGCATATGGTGAACGTGACCGCAGACGACATCGCCCGGGTGGCGCGCGCGGGCTGCGCGGTGGTGACCTGCCCGCGCTCCAACCAGCACCTGGACTGCGGCGTCTTTCCCTGGACCGCCTTTGCAGCGGCCGGAGTGGAGGTGGCCCTGGGCACCGATTCCGTGGCCAGCGGCGAAACGCTGGACGTGCGCGACGAGGTGGCTTTCGCCCGGCGCCTCTATCCGGAACTGGACCCCCGCCTGATCGTGCGCGCGGCCGTCAAGGGTGGTCACCGCGTGCTGGGGACCCGCGCGCCCCTGATCCGCCGGGGCGAGGGTTGGCAGGAGGCGTTCATCTGGTCAGCAGCCAAGGAAACCCGCCGCTGAGGCCCGGGGCTTCAGCGGCGAGGGATGGCGGACGCGGGGCCATGTGCCCCGCCCCGGTCAGGGCTGGCTGACCGTGGCCTGGCAGGGCCCGGTGACGACGTTGGTGCCCTGAAGGCGCGTCAGGCGGCCGGTGTAGGGCAGGCTCAGCAGGGTGTCCAGGCGGCAGGTGTAGCGCTCGCCGCTGTTGCCAATCCACTCGAAGTTCAGCACGCGGCGGTCCCCGTCGTAGGTGGCCACGGCGAAGCCTGGGCGCCCGCGTGAAAAGGCGTCGGCCTGATCCAGCCCGCCCACGGTGGCGGTGCCGCCGCTCACGCTCACCAGATCCGGCACCGCCACGGTGGCCGTGACCGGGCTGCCTTCCAGTTGTCCGCTGACGGTCCAGGTCTGCCCCACCGTCAGCGGCCCAGCTGTACGGGGCGCCGGGCCGCCCTCGCGCGGCGTCAGCAAGGAAGCCAGGGGCGCGCAGGACGCCAGAAGCGGCAGCAGGGTGAACGAGAGCAGCAGTGCGGGCTTGGTCATGCGCGCAGCATACGGGCGGCGCATGAGCGTGACCGGGCCCACCTTCACCGCGCCCAGAGCCACCGTTCATTCTCCCTGAGCCCACAGGACTCAAGATGCTTACGCCTGTCTCACTGAAATCGCAGCCGCCTGCCGGCACGGGGCGCGTTATACTCGCTTGTCATGTTCCGTGTCCTGAACAAAATGTTCGATAACAACCAGCGCGACGTGGCGCAGATCGTCAAGACGATTGTGCAGCCCGTGAATGCGCTGGAAGAAGAAACCCAGAAAATTGAAGATCTGGCCGCCGCTTTCATGGACCTGCGCCGCCGCGTGCAGGAGGGCGGCGAGTCCCTGGACGACGTGGTAGTGCCCGCCTTTGCCCTGATTCGCGAGGCCGGGCGCCGCTCGATTGGCAAGCGCCACTACGACGTGCAGCTGATCGGCGGCTACGCGCTGCACAAGGGCCGCATTGCGGAGATGCGCACTGGTGAAGGCAAGACGCTGGTGGCGACCTTGGCGCTGGCCCTGAACGCCCTGGAAGGCCGTGGGTGCCACCTCGTCACGGTGAACGACTATCTGGCGCGGGTGGGTATGGAAGAAATGGGCCTGCTGTACCGCACCCTGGGCCTCACCGTGGGGCTGGCCAGCCGCGACCTGCAACCGCACCAGAAGCAGGCCGCCTACGCCTGCGACATCACCTACGTCACCAACAGCGAACTGGGCTTTGATTACCTGCGCGACAACATGGCCCAGAGCCGCGAGGCGCTGTCGCTGCGCGCCGAGCATCCCCTGAACTTCGCCATCGTGGACGAGGTGGACTCGATCCTCATTGACGAGGCCCGCACGCCGCTGATCATCTCGGGGGCCGCCGAAAAGGCCACCGACCTGTACTACGTGTACGCCAAACTGATTCGCCGGCTGCAAAAGGGCGAGCCCGCCGAACCCGGCGTGCGCACCGAGCCCACGGGCGACTACACCATTGACGAGAAGAGCAAGCAGGTGCACCTCACCGAAGGCGGCATTGCCAAGATTGAGCGCCTGCTGAGCCTGTCGGACCTGTACAGCCCCGAGAACATGGACAAGGCCCACATGATCACCCAGGCCATCCGCGCCCGGGAGCTGTACCACCGCGAGAAGGATTACATCGTGAACGCGGAAGGCGAAGTGGTCATCATTGACGAGTTCACGGGCCGCTCAATGCCGGGGCGCCGCTACGGCGAAGGGCTGCACCAGGCCATTGAAGCCAAGGAAGGCGTGAAGATCGAAAACGAGAACCAGACCCTCGCCACGATCACCTACCAGAACTTCTTTCGCCTGTACAACAAGTTCGCGGGCATGACCGGCACCGCCAAGACCGAGGAAAAGGAATTCCTGGACATCTACGGCAGCGACGTGCTGGTGATTCCCACCAACCGCCCCGTGCAGCGCGATGACTCGGACGACTTGGTGTATCGCTCCAAGATGGGCAAGTACAACGCGGTGGTGCAGGAAGTGATCAAGATGCACGCCACCGGGCGCCCGGTCTTGATCGGCACAGCCAGTATTGTCACCAGTGAGCAGCTGAGCGACCTGCTGACCCAGGCGGGCGTCAAGCACAGCGTGCTGAACGCCAAATTCGAGGCGCAGGAAGCCAGCATCGTGGCGCAGGCGGGCCGGTCGGGCACCGTGACCATCGCCACCAACATGGCCGGACGCGGCACCGACATCATGCTGGGCGGCAACGCCGAATTCATCATCGGGGAGGCCATCGAGCAGAACTTTGGCATCAGCCGCTTTGCCCCCGAAGCCGAGAACTTCATCAAGGCGGTGAGTCGTCAGGACGAGGGCGCCGTGGCCCTGGGCATGCTGATTCCCGGCATGACCGAGGACTTTGCCCGGCAGGCGGTGCAGCTGCAGGCCGATATTCTGGCTGATCGGCACAAGGTGCAGTTTTTGGGTGGCCTGCACATCATCGGCACCGAGCGCCACGAGTCGCGCCGTATTGACAACCAGCTGCGTGGTCGTGCGGGCCGTCAGGGCGACCCCGGCAGCAGCCGCTTCTACGTGTCGTTCGAGGACGACCTGATGCGCCTGTTCGCCAACGAGCGCGTGGTCGCCATGATGGACCGCCTGGGGATGGATGACAGCCAGCCCATTGAAGCCAAGATGGTCACGGGCGCCATTGAAAAGGCGCAGGCACGCGTGGAAGACCGCAACTTCAGCACCCGCAAGCAGCTGCTGGAGTTCGACAACGTGATGAGCAAGCAGCGCGACACCATCTACGCCCAGCGCCGCGAGGTGCTGCTGGGCCGCGACGAGGACGTGGAAGAAAGTGCCGAAGGCATGATCGCGGACTTCGTGGACCTGCAGCTGGCGACGTTCCTGCCCATAGACCAGAACGCCGACACCTGGGACATTGAAGGCCTGCGCGCCGCCATGCTGGACGCCGTGCCGCAGCTCGAAGGCTTTGATTTCGAGAGCCTGCGCGCCATGAGCCCCGCCCAGGCCCAGGACACGCTGCTGCAGGCCGTGGCCGACGCCTTTGACGCCCGCAAGGAAGAGCTCAGCCCCACCATGCTGAACAGCCTGTCGCGCTACGTGCTGCTGCAGGTGGTGGACCAGCACTGGAAAGAGCATCTGCACGGCATGGATGTGCTGCGCCAGGGTATTGGCCTGCGCGGCTACGGCCAGCGCGATCCCTTCACCGAATACAAGTTCGAAGCCACGAACATGTTCAACGAGATGATTGACAACCTGAAAGCGGACGTGACCAAGTTCATCTTCCGCATGCAGTTCGGCCAGACCGCGTAAAGCTGGCTGAAGCCCGGGGCGCCCGCAAGCAGGTGGGCGCCCCGGGTCGTTTTGTGTGAAGTGGGGTAGAGGAGAGAAGACGAGGCAGAAATGGCTGAGCCCCGCGAAGCTTCATGAGGAGCCACAGCGATGGGCCGTCCTGGCAGACAGAGCCTCATTGCCTTGCCCCAAGCACTCTGCACACCAGCCGCAAGTGCCCCGGACCACCGTTCACGGTCCAGGGCGCTTCCTTCTGTCTCTGCCCTGATACCCATGCCCTTACCGGGGCGTCGCTACCTCGCCTAGCGGCACGTCGTCCTGCTCCTCACCCTGGAAGAAGCGGCCAGCCAGCACGCCGCCCATCACCGTATACAGCCCCACCGAGCACTCCTCGCCGCCAAAGGCCACGGCGTAAAAGTCGTCGCTCAGCAGGCCCACGCCGGGCGTGGTGTCGTCGCCAATCTGCCACTCCACGGCGCTGTACTCGTCCTGCACGCCCAGCAGCAGCTGCCCCTTGTAGGTGCTGCCATCCGGGTTGGCGCCACTGACGGCCGTCCGCGTGGCTTTCTGGCCGTCCCAATCGAATTTCTCGGTGCCCTTGGCCTTGCCGGTCATGGTCCAGACCCCAGAGAAGGTGCGCCCGCTGCGCTCGTAGGCCGCCACGCCGCAGTTGGGCCCCCCGAAAGCCACGGCCACATAGTCACCCAGCTGCAGGCCCACGCCCACCCGCGCGCCACCATCCCACTCGAAGCGCAGTGCGGCGGCCGTTTTGGTGATCTTCAGCTGGGCCTTTTCTGTCAGGCCGCCAGAAAAGCGTTGCGTGACATCGTAAGTGCCTTCCACAGAGGCCGCTGTGACGGTACCGAAGAGGAGCGCGCAGGCCAGAGCAACGATTCGTTTCATGGCGCCATGATGCGGCGAGGGGTGGGACAGTCGGGGGGACAGTTTGCTGGCGCTGGCGAGCCTACAGCCCCAGCGCCGCGCGGTTGATGGGTGTAGCAGCGGCCGTCAGCGTGAGGTCGGCGGCCTGTTCTTCGCGCTCACTCAGGCGCAGGCGTTCGGCATGGTGGGGCAGTTGCAGCACATCGGCCAGCTTGGCGGCCGTGCCGTAGGCCGAAATCTCGTAGTGCTCGACGCGCTGGGCACAGGCAATCAGGCCGGCGTCTCTTACCGCCGGGGGCGCATCGCGGCGCAGCAATTCGTCGCCCTCGGCCAGCAGGCCGCGCATGGCCTGACAGGTCTGACCGCCCGGCGACTGGTCCAGATCCATGAACAGGCCTTCCAGGCGCTGCGCCTGCACCCGGGTCTGGTCCAGGTGGCGTTCCAGGCCGGTGCGCAATGTCTGGTCGCTGGCCGCCGCGATCAGGCGCGGCAGGGCGCCCAGCAACTGGGTTTCGGCGGAATACAGGTCGCGCAGCTGCTGCAGGTACAAAGCCATCAGGGTGTTCAGGGCAGGCATAGCATCCTCCTTGGGGTGGGCGTGGCGAAGGCACGGGGGGGCGGTCGGAGTCAGTATGTCCACCCCAGTGCACGGCAGCGCCCCAGATGGAGAGACGCTCAAGCCCAGGTGTGAAGGGTGCAGAGGGGCGGAAAGGGAACTCAGCGGAGCCGCTTTGGCCATCTTGAGTTGACTTCTGCTCAGCGCCGCCGGGGTCATGGGCCGTGTTGCCCACAGCCTACTTCCCGTCTACTTTCCACCTAGAGCGGTTGACAAAAGAACCCCTCACCCCTGGCTGCGCGGGGCCCTCTCCGACGACGGGAGAGGGTCAAGCACCAACATCTTCTTTATGTCAACTGCTCTAATTCAGCGTCGGGTCCTCGCCCGGCCGGGGGCGGCGGTGCAGGGCCTTCATGGCGTACATGCGCTGATCGGCCAGCCGCAGCAGGCTCTCGGCCCCTGCGCCCTCGTGCGGGAAGAAGGCGATGCCCGCACTCACGTCCGCCTGTGCAAAGCCCTGCGCCTGCACCTGTGTCATGACCGAGCGTATGCGCCCGTACAGCACGCCCTCTACGCCTGGCTGCCCGTGAGAGAGCAGCACCGCAAATTCGTCGCCGCCCAGCCGGTAGCAGCGGTCACCAGCGCGCATATGGGACCGTAGCCCCTGGCCGAACAGCCGCAGCAGCTGGTCGCCTGCCTCGTGGCCCAGCGCGTCGTTGACGGCCTTCAGGCCATCAAGGTCCATCATGATCACGCCAAAGGGCTGCTCGCGCGCCACCAGACTGTTCAGGTCGGTTTCAAAGGCGCGGCGGTTGTTCAGGCCGGTCAGGGCGTCCTGCAGGGCGGCGCTTTCCAGCTGGCGCAGGTGGCTCTGGCGCTCCAGGGCCACATTCACGGACACCCGCGCGGCTTCAAACAGCTGCCGTTCCCAGTCGGCCCAGCCTCGGTTGTCCCCCACCTTGGCGGCCATCAGTACTAGGGCGCCGCTGCCGCTGCCCAGGGGCACCAAGGCCGCCGAGGCCACCCCCGCCTGCAGGTACAGGGGATGGGCGCGCGGATGCGCAGCGTAGTCGTCCACAAACACCGAGCGCTGGGTTTCCGTGGCCAGCGCGGCGAGGCTCTGGCCGTTTTCCAGCGGGGGCGCGTGCAGCAGCGGGCCAGACACGCGCGGCGAGTGCCACACCTGCCGCACCTGCGGGGCCGCGCCGTCGTGAACCGACAGGCCCAGCCAGTCCACATCCAGGGCGCCCTGAAATTGCAGCAGCACATGTTCAGCCACTTCCAGGGCTGGGCGGCGCTCCTGGGCCAGTTGCACGATGTTCAGCAGGGCCGTGTTCACCCGCAGCGCCTGCTGCAGTTCCTGTTCCTTGCGCTGCAACTCGGCCGTGGCGCGCAGGGCCTGACTCACGCGGGGCATCAGCGGGGGCAGGGCCGCTGCCGTGGCCACGCTCACGATGGCGGTCAGGGCGCGCACGTAGGCGTCAAACCAGTACACCGGCACAAAGCGCACCACCACGTGCATGACGTGGGTAAACCCGCAGGCCACGATAAACAGCCCGAAGGCCAACACCACCCAGTCGAAGGGCAGGTGGGCCCGGTTGCGGTACACCAGCAGCGCCAGCAGCAGCGCAATCACCGTGTACGACAGCCACACCAGCAGGTCGCTGCCCACATGCAGCGCCACCAGCGCGGCCGGCCAGGTCTCGTGGTGCTCCGCCGCAAAGCCCGAGGTGTTCCAGAGGTTGGGCAGCAGCCCCGGCCAGAGCAGGGGCAGCAGCACGCCGCACAGCAGCAGCAGGAAAATGCGGAATGACCCAGAACGTAGCAGGGGCATGGCAGGTCACCTCGGGGGCAGGAGAACGAAAGGCAGACTCTTGAGGTGAAGTATTGGGGAGCCGGTCTGACAGGGGTCTGAATAGGCTGGCATGCCGGCATGGCCCCTAAACCGCGTGCCCATGGGCCAGGACGAGCCCGGCACCCTGCCCCTGGCCCGCAGCGTGGCAGGTGGGTGGGTGCCCGTCTGTCAGGCTTCTAACAGCAACGGGCCGCGCTGTCATGAAATCCACAAATCTGCCGGGGCGGAGTAGAGGAATGCTGGCCGTGCCCTGTTCTTTTTCCTGGCCCGGCAACAGCGTTCCCCCTCCGTGGGCCGGCCCTCTTCGCCCGGCCCAGCCTAAGGCCGGCTCTGCAAGCGGTAGGGAAAGGCTCAAGGCAGGCGGTATCTGCCTGGGGCAACGGGCCGGCAGGATACGCCCATGCAGCGAATCCTGATGACGACCCTGGCCCTTACCTCTTCCCTCGCCCTGGCTGGTGGCGCCGGTATGGCCCCCATGGGCCCCGTGAGCACCGCCCAGGTGAGCAACAACACCAACGTGCTGTTCATGGAAGTGGCCGCCATGAGCAACCTCGCCGAGATTCAGACCTCGCAGCTGGCCCTGCAGAAAAGCAGCAACGCCCAGGTGCGTGCCTTTGCCCAGCACATGATTGAGGCCCACACCCAGGCCCACCGCGAACTGCTGCAACTGGCCGCCATGAAGGGCGTGAAGCTGACCGACAAGCCCGGTGCCGATCAGCGCCTCCAATACAACAAATTGAGCACCCTGTCGGGAGCCGCCTTTGACGCCATGTACATGAAGGTGCAGATCCAGGGCCACGAGATGACCCTGGACCTGATCAAGACCTACCGCACCATCGGCACCGATGCCCAGGTGCTGGCCTACGCCGCCAAGATGCAGCCCGCTGTAGCGATGCACCTGGAAGAGGCCAAGGCCCTGCCCGGGATGTAACCAACACTCGCCTTTACGCCCCCTGTCGGTGATTGAACGGGCAGGGGGCGCGCTTTCTGAAGATCGTTTCATGTGCAACGGTATTCAGGGCTTCTGTAGGCAATGCGGGTCAGGGCCTCACATTGGCCGCCTACGATAGAGGCACCCACAAGTCAACGCCGACCGGGTGAAGTCGGTCAGGGCCACCCCGCCGAGCGCGGGGTTTTTCCTGAGCAGAGGGTGGGGGCGAGGCCGCCCAGGATATGCACCGCGCAACACTGGTTTGGTCGGTTCTGTCACCGTACAGGTATGAGAGCCCCTCTGCAGCGGCGCTCCCCAGGTCGCACAAGGAGAGCGCCTCAGAGCAGAATGTGTTTCTCCCCCTTCTTTGCGGGAGATCGGCACCGCTCGCGTGGCGACGGACAGAACCTCATTGAACCGTGTACACGAGGACTTCCCTCCAGTTTCGTCTTTCCTGCCTGCCGCTTGAACAGTGCCTGGGTAATGGCAGACGAAGGCCGCAAGGAAAAAGTCGTCTGACAGGCCGTTTCTTTCCTGTGCCAGTCCTCGCCTCACCCCCTTTGCCCCTCCTTCTCAGCCAAGATGGACGTTCATTCAGGGTTGGCTTGAGGGCTGGTCAAGAAGCGGTGACGCCCTCTTGAGGCTGGCGTCATGGACCGCTTGGGGGCGCGGCGCACACTGAGGCCATGGACGTTCTCCTGATCATGGCGGCCCTGACCCTCCTGATCATGCTGGTGGCCTTTATGGCCCTCACGCATGAGGACCGCGTACTGCTGCGCGAGCAGGAAGACGCCCCCGCGTCCCTGCGCGGCCTGCAGGCGGGTGACTGACCCTGCCCCTTTCCTTGCCCCCCACGCCCGCTGCCCTGGTCCCTCACCCAGGGCGGCGTTTTTTTGAGTCCTGGCGCGCGGCGGCTCACGTTACGTCCACAGTAGAATGGTGGGCATGACAGCCGCTCCCGATACCCTGGTGCTGATTGACGGGCACGCCCTGGCGTTCCGCTCGTACTTCGCCCTGCCGCCGCTTTCCAACAGCCGGGGCGAGGCCACGAACGCCATCGTGGGTTTTCTGCGCCTGACGCTGCGCCTGATGCGGCAGCGCAGCAATCAGGTCATCGTGGTGTTCGACCCACCCGTCAAGACCTTTCGCCACGAGCAGTTTGAGGGCTACAAGTCGGGCCGCGCCGAGACACCCAGCGACCTGCCCGCGCAGATCAACCGGATTCGCGCCATCGTGGACGCGCTGGGCCTGCCGCGCCTGGAAGAACCCGGCTACGAGGCCGACGACGTGATCGCCTCGCTGACCCGCAAGGCCGAAGGCACCGGCATGCAGGTGCGCATTGTCACCAGTGACCGGGACGCCTACCAGCTGCTGGATGACCACGTGCGGGTCATTACCAACGACTTCAAGCTGATTGGCCCGGCCGAGGTGCTCGAAAAGTACGGCGTGACCGTGGCCCAGTGGGTGGACTACCGCGCCCTGACTGGTGACGCCAGCGACAACATTCCCGGCGCCAAGGGCATTGGCCCCAAGACGGCCGCCAAGCTGCTGCAGGAATACGGCACCCTGGAGGGCATTTACGCCGCCGCCAAGGCCGGCACCCTGAAGCCCGACGGCACCCGCCAGAAGCTGCTGGACGCCGAGGAAGCCGTGCAGTTCAGCCACCAGCTCTCGTGCATGGTGACTGACCTGCCGCTGGAGGTGGAACTGGGCACGGGCCGCCTACCGGGCAACCCGGACAAGCTCAGCGAGTTGCTGGACGAACTGGAACTGCACTCGGTCAAGCGCGACATTCTGGCCCTGGACGGCCGCGAGGCGGCAATGCCCGACGGTGTGCTGGACCAGGCCCACCGCGCCTCGCCCGCTGATGATCAGGCGCCGGCCCCCCTGGCCGGCCCGGCCCAGGCTGTGACCCAGGCCCCCTGGCGCACTCCCAAGGAGGGCGTGGTGTGGGGCTACGTGCTGTCGCGCGAGGACGACCTGACGGCCGCGCTGGTGGACGCCGCCACCTATGAACGCGAGGGCGAGCAGGCCACCGTGCGCGTGGCCCCCACCCAGGAGCCCGACGAGTGGGCCCAGGCCGCCGCGCCGCAGGGGCCAGGGGAAGGCGGCCTCTTCGAGGCAGGCGAGGCCGCCGCGCCCCTGACCAAGGCGCAGCAGAAGGCGGCCGAAAAGGCGCGCAAGGACGCCGAAAAGGCTGCCGCCAAGCTGCGCGCGCAGTTTCCGGCCGTGGTGGACGAGGCCGAATTCGTGGGCCAGCGGCAGGTGACGGCTGCCAGTGCCAAGGCGCTGGCGACCCACCTCAGCGTGCGCGGGCTGACCATTGAACCCGGCGACGACCCGCAGCTGATGGCCTACCTGCTGGACCCGGCGAACACCACCATGAGCGCCGTGTGCAGCCGCTACCTGAACGTGCCCTGGCCGGACGACGCCGCTGGGCGCGCGGCCCTGAGTGCGCAGTTGCTGGACCTGCTGCCCCCCCAGCTGGACGAGGCCCGGCGCACGCTGTACGAGGACATGGAGCGGCCCCTCTCGGCGGTGCTGGCGCGCATGGAGGTGCGCGGCGTGCGGCTGGACAGCGAGTACCTGCGCGGGCTTTCCGGCGCCACGGCGGCGCGGCTCTCGGCGCTGGAGGCCCAGATTCACTCGCTGGCCGGGCGCGAGTTCCAGATTCGCAGCCGCGACCAGCTGGAGGCAGTGCTGTACGACGAACTGGGCCTTGCCAGCGGCAAGAAAACCAAGCTGACCGGCAAGCGCTCCACGGCGGTGGCGGCGCTGGAACCGCTGCGGGACGAGCACCCCATTATCCCGGCGCTGCTGGAATACCGCGAGCTGGAAAAGCTGCGCGGCACCTATCTGGACCCGCTGCCCAATCTGGTCAACCCGCGCACCGGGCGCCTGCACACCACCTTTGCCCAGGGCGCAGTGGCCACCGGGCGCCTGAGCAGCCTCAACCCCAACCTGCAGAACATCCCCATCCGCAGCGAACTAGGCCGCGAGGTGCGCAAGGGCTTTATTGCTGACCCTGGCTTCTGCCTGATCAGCGCCGACTACTCGCAGATTGAGCTGCGGCTGCTGGCCCACATTGCCGACGACCCCCTGATGCAGCAGGCCTTCCAGGAGGGCGCCGACATTCACCGCCGCACCGCCGCGCAGGTGCTGGGGCTGGACGAGGGCACGGTGACCCCCAACCAGCGCCGCGCTGCCAAGACCGTAAACTTTGGCGTGCTGTACGGCATGAGCGCCCACCGCCTGAGCAACGATCTGAGCATTTCGTACAGCGAGGCAGCCGGGTTCATTGACACCTACTTCGCCACCTACCCGGGCATTCGCGGCTACATTGACCGCACCCTGGAATTTGGGCGCCAGCACGGCTACGTGGAAACGTTGTACGGCCGGCGGCGCTACGTGCCGGAACTGGTGGCCAGCAACCGCACCCTGCGCGAAGCCGGCGAGCGGCTGGCCTACAACATGCCCATTCAGGGCACGGCCGCCGACATCATCAAGCTCGCCATGATTCAGCTGGACCGTGAACTGCAGGGCACCGGCGCCCGGCTGCTGCTGCAGGTGCACGACGAACTGCTCCTTGAAACCCCCGAGGACCGCGCCGAGGAGGTCGCCGCGCTGGTGAAGCGCGTGATGGAAGGCGCCGCGCAACTGAGCGTGCCCCTGGCAGTGGAAGTGGGGGTTGGCCCCAACTGGTACGACACGAAGTAAAAGAGGGAGAGAGGTGGTGAGGCGGGAGGTCTTTGCGCCTCCCGCCCCTGTTGACGTCCTATCCAGTATTTTCTAGCCGACCCTCACAGCGGAGCCTGGGGGCCGCCTGGGTGGCCGCTTTTCATCTCTTTAGGGCGAGTGATAAGGCATGTCCGTCAAAGACAGCGGAGTAAGCGGAATGGGGAAGGACGCCCTTGGCATCAGGTTGCAAGGGGAATAGCTGTCAAGTCCTGGGGCGCTGCAAAAATGCCTTCACCGTGCCCAGGCTGCCTGTCTCCAGCAGCAGTTCGCCGCTGGGGCGGTGCAGCAGGGCGGGCGTGCGGGCCAGGCCGTGCCGCCCGGCCAGCGCCTCAAAGTCGGCCGGGCGCTCCTGGCGGTGCAGCACGTCAATCTGGTGGTCAAACGCGCCGCGCAGGGGCAGGGCCAGCATCCGGGCCAGCACCTCGCAGGCCGCGCACTGCGCCTGCGTGAACAGCACGAAGGGGCGCTCAGCGGACATATGGCGCCTCCTCGGGCCACAGTTCTTCAAAGTCGGCGTCGGTCAGCGGCTCGGCGCGCAGTTTGGCGTAGCTGCTGCCCTTGGCGCTGAAAAAGTCGTGGGTGGTGCCCCGCGAGCGGATGCCGTTCAGGACCACGGGGTTCACGTCCTCTTCCTCGAACAGGCGCGGCAAACTCAGGTTGTCAGCCAGCACATTGAAGTTAAAACGCAGGAAGCGCGTGGCGTCGTCAACAAGGCCCAGGCGGCGGTAAAGCATGTCGGTGTAGGCCAGTTCGTTCTCGTACAGGCGCCACACCACCGCCTCGTACCACGCCGCTGCGTCGGCCTGCTGGGGCTCGCTCAGGGCGGCGAAGCGCTCCTGGGCCAGCAGGGCCACGTACACGCCGTGCACCGCTTCGTCCAGAATGATCAGATTGAAAATCTCGCCTGCCGACACCATCCGCCCCTGGCCGGCCAGCAGCAGGGGGTAGTAAAAACCGCTGTAGAACAGGGCCGTTTCCAGCAGGCAGGAGACAACCATCTTGCGCCACAGCCCAAAGTCAGAGCGGTCGGGGTCCTCGAACACGTCCTGCAAAAAGGCAATCTTGTATTGCAACTGCGGCTGCTGCGTGACCCACTCGAACAGCGCCCGTTCCTGGGTGGTGGTCAGGAAGGTCTTGTTCATCAGGCTGTAGGAACGCGCGTGAACGTCTTCCATCATGCCCTGGAACTGCAGCGTGGCCTTGCGAATGTGGCCGTCCACCAGGGCGCGCAGCGCAGGCATACCCACCTCGCCCTGCAGGGTGTCCAGTGCGTTCAGCCCCGCCGAGGCGTGCATGTAGGTCCAGCGTTCGTCCTCGCTCAGGCCCTGCCAGGACAGCGCGTCGTTGGACAGTGGAATCTCGTCGGGAAACCACAGCTGCGAGGTGTATTTCTCGTAAAAGGCAACCGAGAAACTGTCTTCCGGCTCGCTCCAGTTGGTGGCGGTAAATGGGGTGGTCATAGAAACCTCTGGCAGGGGGAGTGGGGGAGGGGGGATGTACGCTGGCTCATGGCTCATGGCCCCCCCTACACCGCGCACCCGGCGCAGTCCTCCACGCTGACCTTCTTCAGCCGCGTGTAATACAGCGTTTTCAGACCGCGCGCGTAGGCGTACAGGTAATAGCGCTGCAGGGTGCGGGTGCTGGCGGTGCTGGGCACGAACAGCGTGCAGGAAATGCCCTGGTCTACGTGTTTCTGCGCGGTGGCCACCGTGTCAATCACCCGGCGCTGGTCCATGTCGTAGGCTTCCTCGTAAAACCATTCGGTCAGCTCGTTCAGGTGCGGCATGGGGTAGACCGTGCGCGCCTTGTTGCTGGTGCGCGTTTCCACCCGTTCGGTCACCGGCATGATGCTGGCCGAAGCGTGCGAGACATAGCTGATCGAGCCGGTGGGCGCAATCGCCATCACGAAGGAGTGCGCCAAGCCGTGCTGCTGGATGTCGGCCACCAGCCCCGCCCAGTCCTGGCGGGTGGGGAGCGTGTGGCCGGCGAACAGGGCCTGAACCTCGGGCGTGCGCGGCGCGAAGTCCTGCTGCAGGTACTGGGCAAAGTGCTCGCCACTCTGGTAGCGGCTGCCTTCAAAACCGCTGAACACAAAGCCGGTGTCGCGGGCAATCTCCATGCTGGTGCGGCGGGCGTGGTAGTGCACGGCGGCGAAGTACACGTCCACAAATTCCAGCGCTTCCGGGCTGCCGTACACCAGTTCGTTTTTGGCCAGAAACGAATGCAGGCCCATGGCCCCCAGGCCCACCGAGCGCATCTCGTCGTTGGCACGCTTCACGGCCGGCACCTCGTGAATGGCCGTGGAGCGCGCCACGTTGTCCAGCAGGCGCACAGCCGCCCGCACCACCCGCCCCAGATCACCGCTGGCGAGGCTCTGCTCTATGACCAGCGAGGCGAGGTTGCAGCTCACGTCCAGCCCCACCTGATCGCGGTGTTCCTGGCCGTAGGGGTAAAAGGTGCTGGGCCGCGTGGGCTGCAGAATCTCGGAGCAGAGGTTGCTCATCTTGATGGTGCCCACGTTGGGAATGGGGTTGGCGCGATTGGCGTGACCCTCGAACAGCAGGTAGGGATAGCCGCTCTCGCCCTGCGTCACCGCGATCTCTTCGAGCACCCGCCGCGCCGAGACGCGCTTTTTGCGAAGGCGGGGATTGGCGGCCAGCGCCTCGTAGTCGCGCGTCCAGTCGATGTCGGTGAACTCACGCCCGGTTTCCTGGGCAAGCGAGTGGGGGTAAAACTGGTAGATGTCCTCGCCCGCGCGCGCCTTGGCCATGAAGATGTCGGGAATGGTGGCGCCCACCGAGAGGGTTTTCAATCGGGCGTCCTCGTCGGTGGCAATTTTCTTGGCGCTCAGGGTATCCAGAAAGTCGGCGTGCAGCACGTTCAGGTAGATGGCCCCGGCGCCGGGGCGCTGCCCGGCCTGATCGGCGTAGCGCAGCATGTGGTCCAGCATCTTGGCCACGCCCATCACACCCTTGGTGACGTTCTGCAGGCCCCGCAGCGATTCGCCCCGGGCGCGCAGGTTGCTGAGCTCCACCCCAATCCCGCCGCCGCCCTTGGACAGCTCGGCCACAAAGGCCAGCGTCTTGGTGATGGAATCCAGGTTGTCGGTACAGTCCTGCAGCAGAAAGCAGCTCACCAGCCGCCCCGTGTTCGCCTTGCCAGAGTTCATCAGGGTGGGCGTGGCCGGGGTAAAGGTCTGCGTGACCAGGTGCTCCACCAGTTCCAGGGCCCCCGCGCCAGAGTCGCTGCGGGCCAGGGCGGTCACGCTGAGGCGGTCCTCGTAGCGCTCCAGCCACGCCGTGCGGTCGGGGGTCATGGTGGCGTACTCCGAGTAGAACTTGTGGGCGCCCATAAACGAGCGGAACTGAAAGCCCAGCGCCTCGGCCCGCGCGAAGACCGCCTGCACCTCCTGCGGCGCGTAGCGCGCAAACACCCCGGCGTCCCACACGCCGCGCGCCACCAGCGCGTCAATTCTGGCCTGCAGGCTGGGAAAGGCCACCATGTTGGGCCGGACCTTCTGCGAAAGGTAGCTCTCCAGCGCGGCCTGATCAAAGCTCGTGTCCACGGCCGTGCCCGAGAGCACGCGGTTATTCAGTTCGGTCCAGGGGTCCATAGCGGGGTCCTTTTGGGGGAATGAAGTTCGGTGGGCTGGGTCTGCGCGCGCAGCCACGCGGTCACCTGCGCGCGGTCGGCGGCGGTGCCCCCTTTGTTCAGGCGGGCCACCAGCGGCACGCCGTACTGGGCAGCGATCAGGGTGCCGGCCCGCGCAAAATGGGCGCCCCAGTGGTAGCTGCCGCTGGCGACCACGCCGCGCAGGCCAGCGGCGTGCTGAGCCAGAAACGCCTGGGTGCTGGCGGGCACCTGCCCCTGCCCGAAGGTGTAGGTGAGCAGCAGGTAGGGCCCGGGGGGGGCGCCGTAGCTCACTTCATGCACGGGCAGCCCGCCGGCTTCACGGGCCACCGCCTGGGCAAAGCGCCGCACGTTGCCGGTCAGGGAATCAACGACCAGCTGCACGGGGCTCCAGGGTGGGCACGGCCACCGGCTGCCCCTGGTCGTCCAGGGCCACCAGGGTAAAGGTGCCGGTGCAGGCCAGTTCGCGCTCATCGCTGTACAGCGCCTCACGGAACAGCTCGACCAGCACGGTCATGCTGGTGCGCCCGGTGCGAACCACGCGGGCCACCAACTCCACCAGTGAGCCCTGCGGAATGGGGTGACGGAACTCCATGGCGTCCAGATGGCGGGTGACCACCTTGCGGCGGCAGTACCGGGTGGCAGCGATAAAGGCGGCCGAATCCATTAAGGACAGGGCTTCGCCCCCAAACAGGGTGCCGTGGTGGTTGGTGTGGCCAGGAAACACGGCGTGCGTGACACGGGTTTCACCCGTAAAGGGCCGCACCGGGGGTGCTGAAGGAGGCGGGGCCGAAGTGGGCAGGGCAGCGTCAGGCAAAACGACCTCGGCTGACCGCTGGGGGCAGGGTCAGCAGGACAGCGCCCCCTGGGGCCAGGGGCGGCGAAGGTGAACCTGGGCCAACAGGGGGCCGGCAGGTTAAAAAAGGGTATTCATGGGGTGGCCCGGCGGGCACACGCGTTACAGGGTTAAGCCGTCACAAAACCAACCACCTTGCGCTCCTGACGCGGGAGCAGAAAAAGGGCGAGAACTCCGCGAGGCGAGCGTTCGGACTGAAAACCGTGGCGCGACCGTGCCGGACTGAAGGCCCCCGGGGTGGGGACCGTGACCGGACTTCCCTCTGTTCCTGCGGAGTGTTGCCACGCGGCAACAAACGTGCCGAGTCTACAGTTTGTACCCCGGCCGGTCAAATGGGCCCAGCAGGTACAAGATCTGGACAGCAAAAGAAACGCAGCCTCTGGGCGAGAGCTGCATTCTGGCTTTCCAGCGGTTCTGTGCTTCGGCCGTCTCCGGCTGGTCCTGCCTCATGGCTCATGGCCCAGAGCCCGCAGCCCCCAGCCCTTACACCTTTACAAACTCCTGCACGCCCATCACGAACATCACCGCTCCGCCCACCGGCACCTCCACCGGGTCGTTCACCAGGCCCTCGTTCTGCTCGCCCATGGGTACGCTGGGGGCCACGAGGCGGGTGCGGGTGCGGCAGGTGCGCTGGACGTGGCGCTTGAGTTCGTCCAGCCGCTCGTCACTCACGCCAATCATCAGCGTGGTGTTGCCCTCGCGCAGGAACCCGCCGGTGCTGGCCAGCTTCGTGACTTCAAAGGCGTTTTGCGACAGAACGCGCACCAGGGCGGTGGCGTCGGCATCCTGAATCACGGCCAGCACAAGCTTCATGCCCCGCACAATACCAGACCGACTATTTGGGCGCCGTCAGCTGCCTGCCCCTAACAGCAAAGCCCCCGCACAGGGGCGGGGGCAGCAGTTCAGCACAGAATCAGGCGACGTTCTTCTTCCGCCCGGCCTTTTCCGGGGCGGCGTTCTCCTGCCCCAGAGCCTGGGTTTCTTTCAGGCGGAAAATCACGAGGCTGCCCACAAAGGTGCAGGTGATCATGCCGTGGGCGTTGAGCAGGCTCAGAGCCGCCATCACTTCTTCACGGGTCATGCGCAGCTGCTCGCTCATGTACAGGGCGCTGTCGGCGCGGCCTTCGAGGTAGTCACGGACCTTCTTGGCGCTCTCGGTCAGCGGGGTGGCGGGCACGTCAGCCAGACCGGGGTCCGCCAGACCGTACACGGCGCGGGTGCCGGTGCCGGGCAGGCGGCGCACGCGGCCCTGGTCCAGCAGGCTGGCCAGCGCGGCGCGCAGGTGCGACAGGGCGAGGCTCGTGGTCTTGGCCAGTTCCGTTTCAACCCATTCGGGCTTGCTTTCCAGCGCCTTCAGAACCAGCTTCTCGTTGGCGCGCCGGGTTTCTTGCAGATCTTCAAGGGTGGGGGGATTAAACATGTAACGCCTCCGGGAGGACTGCGGCGGTGGGCGCGGCGCGGAGCCAGCGCCGCCACAGAAAAAAAGGTGCGAAACCAGTGTGGTCCAGCGCCACCCGTTCAGGCAGGATGGGGGACCGGAGAACACGCGACTTTGGCCGAAAAGATGCGCCCAGTTGCGCAACTTTCCTATTGTTACAGATCTTTTCTCATCTTGCATGAGCTGCGGGGGACTTGCATTTAAGGCGCGTCCTATGAAGCGGAACAGGAGAAAAAGACAGTCAAAATGGGCTTTGTGGCCTCATGGGCTACTCACTTGTACAGGTGTGGGACAGCAAGTTAGGCCACCGGCTGTTTCCCAAGCCGCCTCTGGCAATCAAAACATCCAGCAATTGGCTCTGAAGCAGGTCCTTGCCTGCGTGCTCCTGAAAGTCCGGCAAACCTCTTCATTCAAGCATCCGGCACCGCTCTCCCTTCAGCACAAGCGTCCGCGCTGATCGTTGTTCCTTGACTTCTGGGCCAGGAACTCTTAGGCCACCTTGCACGTAAGCTCTTTGTAACCACGCTCACGCTGTGTGGAAGGAGACGAATGCTGGAACTGCGCGACATCACCAAGACCTACGGCACATTCACGGCGCTACGGAGTGTGACCCTGCACGCCGAGAGCAATCAGGTGTTTGGCCTGCTGGGGCCCAACGGCGCCGGCAAAACCACCCTGCTGCGCATTATGGCCACGCTGCTGCAGCCCGACCGGGGCTCGGCCACCCTGGCGGGGCACGACATTCACGCCGACCCCGAAGGCGTGCGGCGAGTGGTTGGCGTGGTGAACGGCGGCATGGGGCTGCCTGCGCGCCTGACCGGCCGGGAAATTTTGCGGTCCTTTGCGGTGCTGTATGGCCTGAGCCGTACCCAGGCCGACGCCCGCATTGCCGAACTGGATGCGCGGCTGGAACTGGGCCGCACCCTGGACACGCGCGCCGGGGAGTATTCCACCGGGATGAAACAGAAGGTGGTGATTGCCCGCGCCGTGATTCACGACCCCCCCGTGCTGATTCTGGACGAGGCGGCCAGCGGCCTGGACATTTTTGCCCGGCGCACGCTGCTGGACTTCGTGCAGGCCACCCGCGCCCCCGGGCGCCTGACGGTGTATTCCACCCACGTCATGAGTGAGGTCGAAGAGGTCTGTGACCGCGTGGCGATTCTGCACGAGGGTGCCCTGCTGGCCAGCGGCACCCTGAATGAGTTGCTAGCGCGCACCGGCGAGCGCACACTGGAACGCGCCTTCTTTGCCCTGGTGCGCCCGGGGGTGGCCCATGCGGGCTAGAGGCCTGCGCCCGGCGCTGGTCTGGCAGGTGGCCACGCGCGACCTGCTGGGCACCCTGCGCGACCGCCGCACCCTGAACGCCACCATCCTGATGCCCCTGATCCTGATCCCGCTGCTCACACTGGGCCTGCCCCTGATGATGGGCGGCCTGATCGGCGGGCAGCAGCAGGCGCGGCAGACGGTAGGCATCAGTGGCACCATTCCAGCCGCCCTGCGCGCCGCCCTGGAGCGCGACGAGAAACTGCCCGACGGCACCGTGGTGCGAGCCGGCGTAGACCTGAAAACCGTGGCCGATCCCACCCAGGCGGTGCAGGACGGCGAGGTGGACGCGGCCATCCGGCCGGTGGGCACCCTGCCGCAGCGTGCGGGCGACGGCACCGGCACCCTGGAACTGCACGCCAAGCTGAGCAATCTGCGGGCCCAGACCGGGGCCTACAGCAAGGTGTCAGACGTGGTGGAAGCGTACAACCGGGCGCTCGCCGTGCAGCGCCTGCAGGGCCTGGGCCTGAATGAACAGGTGCTCGCACCCATTGCCCTGAAACCCGTGGACGCCAGCACCCAGCAGGAGCAGCGCAGTGGGCAACTGGCCTTTCTGATTCCCATGCTGATGCTGCAGTTCATCCTGTCTGGGGGCATGGCGACCGCGCTGGACGCCACCGCCGGGGAAAAGGAGCGCGGCACCCTGGAAAGCCTGCTGGTGGCCCCTGTGCGCCGCGCCGAGGTGGTGGCGGGCAAGCTGCTGGCGACCACCCTGACCGCCCTGACCAGCGCCGCCTTCAGCGTGGCCGGCTTCGTACTCAGCGGGGTGGCCATGCGCCTGTGGCTGCAAAACCAGCCGCAGCAGCAGGCCATGCTGACCGAGGGCCTGGGCGGTCAACTCAGCCTGAGCGTGGGCAGCACGCTGGCGCTGCTGGGCGTGGCCTTGAGTGCCGCGCTGCTGATCAGCGCCCTGCTGATTTCGGTGGGCATTTTCGCGCGGTCATTCAAGGAAGCTCAGACCTACGTGGCACCCATTACGCTGTTTCTGGTGCTGCCGGCGATCCTGCTGCAGTTTGCAGACTTTCTGCAGATTGGCCTGGGCGCCTACGCCATTCCGGTGATTGGCGGCATGATCGCCATTCTGGACGCCGTGCGCGGCACGCCCGACGCCGGGCACGTGCTGCTGGCGATGGGTGTAAACCTGCTGGGCGCCGCCCTGCTGGCCCTGTTCGCCCTGCGCTCGTTTGGACGCGAGGAAGTCATTTTCCGCAATTAGGACGATACAGAGGTGGAGGGGTGGCCTGAGAGAGGGCCACCCTTTTCTTTGGCGGCAACCAGGGGCGCACGGAACACGTTGTGCCGTCAAAGGGCTTTTCCCGCTGACTTTTGTTCTGTCGGCCCTGGTCGGCGGGGCAGGCAGTGTCTAGAATGCCCCGGCGATGAGGGTGGCGGTGTTGGCAGACATTCACGGCAATGCCGACGCCCTGCGCGCGGTCCTGGCTGACGCAGCGGCGCAGGGGGCCGAGCGCCTGATCGTGAACGGCGACGTGGTCAACCGGGGCCCGGATTCGGTAGAAGCGCTGGAGCTGCTGCTGGGCCGCGCAGATGTGACCTTCACTCTGGGCAACCACGACGATTTACTGCGGATGTGGCACGCGCGCAGCGACACCCTGCCGCCAGACTGGTTTGCCGATCCCTTCTGGGGCGCCACCGACTGGAGCGCACAGGCGCTGGACCGCGCTGGCCTGCTGCACGCCAGTGCTGCGTGGCCCCTGACCACTGAACTGTTTGAACCCGGAGCGGGGCGTGTGCTGCTGGCCCATGGCACCGCCGACCACTACCGCGAAAGCCTGAGCGAGCGCACCCCGCCCGAGCGGCTACAGGCCCTGCGCCGCCGCAACGGGGCCGCACCCTACGACGTGCTGGTGGGCTCGCACATTCACCGCCCGGCCCACGCGGTCATGGACGGCACGCTGGTCCTGAACACCGGGGCTGTGGGCGCCCCGGCCAACCACGACCCGCGTGCCCAGTATCTGCTGCTGACGGCCACTCCTGAAGGTTGGGTGCCCACCTTCCGTGCGGTGCCCTACGACCAGCGCGGCGTCCTGCGCCGCTTTGAAACTAGTGGCTTGCTGTGCACCGGCCTGAGCGCCGAGATTTTCCGCGAGGAGCTGCGCACGGCCCGCAGCCTTTACACGCCCTACTGGACGTGGACCGAGGAAACCGGCACCCCCCGTACACCGGACAGCTGGGCAGCCTTCCTGAACACCCTGGCGGTCTGTAGCTGATAAAGGCTACAGGCCGTGCTCCGGGCCATCGAAAGGGCCGTGACGAAAAGAGCCGTATTCATTGAGTCGCGCCGGCTGCACTCTGGCCAGCCCTGGCAGCGGTGCTGAAAGCAAGTTCGCCTCAAAACGTGGCTTTACCCCGCCCATCAAAAAGCCCCGCCAGAGGAGGCGGGGCCAATTTGAGTGAGAGGTCTTAGCGCAGGGTGGGAGGAATCAGCACGGTGTCAATGGCGTAGACCACGCTGGTGCCCGCGTCGGCGCGGGTGCTGACCATGCCGCCCGTGATGGTGTCGCCGCTGCGCACGCCAGCGCGCAGGCCGCCGCCCGTTTCCATCATCAGGTCAATCGAGCTGCCTTCCACGGAGCGCAGCTGCGCCACGTTCAGCGCCTGGTCAATCACGCGGCCGGTGACCACGTGGTACTGCAGCACCTGGGTCAGCTTGGCGGGGTCGGCCAGGAGCATGTCCAGCGTGGCCTGGGGCACCTTGGCAAAGGCGTCGTTGGTGGGGGCAAAGATGGTCACGTCGGCCGCCGTGAGGCTGGGCAGCAGGTTGGCCCGCTGCACGAGGCTCAGCAGGGTGCTGAACTGGGGCTGGCTCAGCACTTCCAGCAGGTTGGCGCCGTTCTGAGCCGGGGCCAGCGTGATGGTGGTGGTGGTCGTCGTGGTCGTGGTCGTGGTGGTCGCCGTCGTATCGGTGGTTGCCGCATCACCCGTGGGGGGCTGGGGCAGCACCAGATCAGGGGGCAGGAGCACCGCGCTGACCGGGTAGATAAAGCCGTTGCTGGCCTGGATGGGCGTGGTGGTCACCATCGCCTCGCCAATCATGGAGTTGGTGCCGTTCAGGGTCACGTCCAGGCTGGCGCCCTGCTCGCTGCGCAGCTGTCCGGCCTGGGTCAGGCGCGCGCTTTCCAGGCGCCCAGCCACCACGTGGTACAGCAGCACGGCCTTCAGGGTCTCGGGGTCGCTGGCAATCAGGGCCAGGGTGTCGGGGTCCACGGCCTCAAAGGCTTCGTTGGTGGGTGCAAACACCGTGTACTCGTTGCTGATCAGCACGTCGGTGAGTTCGGCGTCACTCAGCAGGTCGCGCAGGGTGGTGAAGCGCTCGTCGCCCGAGATCAGGTCGTACAGCGTGGTGGTGGAGACCTCGGTGGTCGTGGTGGTGGTCGTCGTCGTGGTGGTTGTGGTGTTGGTGGTGTTCGTGTTCGTGGTGACGGTGGTGCTCGCTCCCACGCTGACTGGGGTGGCCGGAATACGCAGCACGTCCACAGCGGCCGGCGCCGTGGTGGCCGGGGCCGTTGCTGCCGGCGCGGGGGCCGGAGCAGGCGTGGTGGCGGCAGGCGCTGGGGACGGAGCGGGGGTGGCGGCCGTGTTCATGGCGGGCATCAGCACGGTGTCAATCACATGGACGATACCGTTGCAGGCCATCACATCGGCGCGGGTCACGGTGGCGTTGTCCACCATCACCTTGTTGCCCATCTTGGTGACCAGGAAGCTGGAGCCCTGCAGGGTCCTGCCCGAGGACATGCCCATGACCTGCTTGGCGCTGACCTTGCCGGGCACCACGTGGTACAGCAGGATGTTGCGCAGCATGGTGGCGTCGTTCAACACCATCGCCAGCGTGTCGCTGGGCAGCTTGGCAAAGGCCGCGTTGGTGGGGGCAAACACCGTGTACTGCCCGCCCATCAGGGTCTGGCTCAGGCCAGCGGCCTCCACAGCGGTGGCGAGCGTGCTGAAGTTGGGATCGCTCATGACGATCTGCGCAATGCTGCGGCAGGGGCCACTGGCAGGGGCGGAGACGGGTGCACCGGCGCCGCCGGCGAGGGCGGGCGTGGCAAGCATCAGGCTGAGCGTGACAAAGCTGGTCTGCTTCTTCATGGACATCACCTCGAAAAGAAATATTGAACTGCTGATCCGGCCCCTAATCTTCACCAACCCGTCTGTAAAAGCAACTTTTGGAAGATTTAAGACAAGAGATGTAAATGAAAAAGACAGGGCTATTATGGTGCTTCTCATATTCACTTCATGACCTGAAGAATTCATTGAGAATTGAGAGGAGCATGGTCCGAAAGGTTGGGGCGGAGAGGTTGCTTACCAACCTGAAGGGGAGGGGAGAGCCTTCGACATACGCACGGGGCTGAGGGCCAGTGGGCCGCTTTGGCACCATGAAACCCTGACGACGTCGCCATCGCACGTTTCCGTGCTCAGCTCGCCCGCCGCTGGATGAGCTTCCCTCCGCTGCTGTTGGCGCCTGTTCTCTCTAGAGGCTGAGAGCACGGTTGAGCTTGCCGGGCCCGCCAGCGCCCTCTGCTGCTCAGCTTTGCCACTCCCCTGCAGGGGAAGAGCGATGAGGCGCAATGATTGACGCAGAATTTGTGTAGTGCCTTGGCACTGTCTGCGGCGGGGCTTATGTGCTGATGCGGTTCGGAAGGAGCCCCTCTTGCACCCTGCAGGTTGAGCGGACCCCACGGCGACTTGGGGCCCGCTTATCTGTGGCTGCAGGTGACAGGTTTAAGGCCTACGCGCCCAGCCCGCGTTCCCACTCAGCGGCCAAAATACTCCGGCAATTCAGCTTCGGTGATCAGCACCTCGCGGGGTTTGCTGCCCTGATGCTTGCTGACAATCTTCATGGCCTCCAGCATGTCCATCAGCTTGCCGGCCCGCGCGTGGCCCACCGAGAGGCGGCGCTGCAGACGCGACACACTGCCCTGACCTTCCTCAATGCAGATCTGCGCGGCCTGACGCAGCAGGGGATCAGAGAAATCCATGCTCGTCTTGTCGCCGCTGGGGCCGCTGGCCTCCACGCCACCCTCAAAGTCTGACCCGTAGGCTTCCACGAACGTGTCCTCGAACACCTGCCGCCGCAGTTCATCGGCAATGCGGGCGGATTCCACCTCGCTGATGTACGGGCCCTGCAGACGCACCGGCTTGATCAGACCCGGCTGGTAGAACAGCATGTCGCCCATGCCCGTCAGGCGTTCGGCGCCCAGGGCGTCCAGAATCGTGCGGCTGTCGTGGCTGCTGCTCACCGCAAAGGCAATGCGCGCGGGCACGTTGACTTTGATCAGGCTGGTCAGGATATCCACGCTGGGCCGCTGGGTTGCCAGCACGAGGTGCATGCCGGTGGCGCGCGCCATCTGGGCGAGGCGCATGATCGCGCTTTCCACTTCCTTGGGACTGGTGATCATCAGGTCGGCGAGCTCGTCAATGATGATCACGAGGTGGGGCAGTTCCGTTTCGCCCACCTGCCGCATCTTGGCGTTGAACTGCTCCAGGTTCTTGGCGCCCACCTGGCTCATCATCTTGTAGCGGCGCTCCATGTGGGCCACGGCGCCCAGCAGCACGCCCGCCGCGTCCACCGGGTTGGTGACCACGCCGCGCACCAGATGGGGAATGCCGTCGTAGGGCGTGAGCTCCACCATCTTGGGGTCAATCATCAGGAAGCGCAGTTCGGTGGGCAGGTACTTGAACAGCAGCGAGGTGATCAGCGTGTTCACGCACACCGATTTGCCCGAGCCCGTGGAGCCCGCCACCAGCAGGTGCGGCATTTTGGCGAGGTCGCCCACCATCAGTTCGCCGTCAATGCTCTTGCCCAGGATGATGGGCAGCTTGGCGCGGGTGTTCTTGAAGCTGGGCGCGTCGGCGGCCTGGTGGAAGGTTACGGGTTCGCGTTCAGCGTTGGGCACTTCCAGGCCAATCACGCTTTTGCCAGGCACTGGGGCTTCCACGCGCACGCCGCCCACGGCCAGCGCGCGGGCAAGGTCGTTGGACAGGCCCGCAATGCGGCTGATCTTTTCACCGGGGGCCGGCTCGATCTCGTAGCGGGTGACGGTGGGGCCCCGGGCGTAGTCCACCACGCGCGCCTGCAGATTGAAGTGCCGCAGCGTCTCGTCAATCAGCCCGGCGCGCTGCCGCGCCGAGATGTCCAGCGCCGCCGTGTTCAGGGCAGCGGCCGGAATGGGGTCCAGCAGCCGCTCATCGGGCCGGGCCAGCGGCAGCGCACCCTGCACCGGGCGGGGGCTGGGGTTGGGCTCGCCGGTAAACAGGGGGAGCTGGGTGGCGGGTTTGGGGGCCGTCTTCTCGGGCGCGGGGCTTTCCCAGGGGGCGGCCGGTGATGTCCCACTCGCCGGCCCGGTGGCCGAAGCAGGCGGGCCAAAGGGCAGGTCGTCGTCTTCCCAGCCGGAAAAGGGGTCCATGCCGTCCGGGGCGCCCTGGAGCAGTTCGCCCAGATCGGGGTCGGGGGTGGGCATAGGCGTGGGCACCGGGGCCGGGCGGGTGATGGCCGGGGGGCGAGGGGCAGCAGTGGGGGCAGCCCGGTCGGGGCTGAGGTCGAGGTGGGGTGTTTCCAGCGGCCGGACCTCGTCGGCCTGTTCTGCCGGGGGCGGCGCCACCACGGCTGCGCGCGCGCCAGCCGGCGGGCTCCACAGCGGGGCGGCGGGTTCGGGGCTGGGGGCCGCCACCGCGCCAGAGAAATCACTGGTGAAGTCGAAGTCCAGGGTGGGCATGCCGGAGACCGGCATGGTCATGGCTTCCACGCGGCGGCGCGCTTCCTCTTGGGCCTGGGCCAGCACCGCGCGCCAGCCGGCGGGATCAATCACGGTGCCTTCGGGGTCGGCGCTCAGGGCCTCGGCGAGCTGGGTGGCGACCTCGGTGGGGGCACGGTCAAAAGCGGCGGTCAGTTCCGGCCAGCCGCTGTAGGCGGCGGCGCGGCCCCGCCACGCCGTGACCTCGCGGGCCAGGGCGGCCCATTCCTCACGACGGGCCCGGTGGGCGGGCCACTCGCGGGCCAGTGCGGCGCTGTCGGCCTTGTTCAGGGCCTTTTCGGCGGCCTTGCGCTCGCGCTCCAGGCGTCCGGCCCGCACGGCGAGGCGCTGGGCCTCGGCCACCAGGGCGCGGCGCCAGCGTTCCAGGGCGCCGCACGCCTGGGTGCTGGGCAGTTCCGTGCTCAGCTCGTGGCGCCCGGCGCGGATCTCGTTGGCGGCGGCTTCACTTAGGGCGCCAGCCTCGGGGGCTTCGGCGGCCACCTCTTCGCGCAGGTCGCGCGCGGCGTTGCCCACAAAGGTGTCCAGCAGGGTGCGCCAGCCGGCGAGGTCGCGTTCCAGGTTCTTCAGTCCGGCCGTGTCCAGGCCGCGTACCTCGCGCGAGGCGGCGCGCAGCTCCTGCTGCAGGTCGCGCAGGCCCGGGTCTTCGGGCAGCAGGCGGCGCAGGTCGTCCAGTTCGCGGCCCAGCGCCGAGAGGCCCTGGCGGGCTTCGGTGCGCACCCGCGCCGATTCGCGCCCGCCCTGCCGGGCTTCCAGGGCGCCCTGCACCTGCGCCGCGCTGCCGCCCAGCAGCACACTGGTGTGCCGGAAGAAGCCTTTGAGCAGCGTAAAGGGCGCCAGGCGCAGCATCAGCTCGGCGCCCAGGGTCAGGGTGATCAGTGGCAGCAGCGCCGCCAACACGCTCAGCACCGCGCGCAGCGGCCCCATGACCCGCGCGGCCAGTTCGCCTGCCTGACCGGGCTGCGCCACCTCATGCAGCGCCAGCAGGGAGACCACCACCACCACGCCGCCCAGCACCCGGCGGGTGAGGTTGCGCAGGTCACGGCCCAGAAAGACCAGGGTGCCGTAGGCCACCGGCACCACCGGCAGCAGCCACGCGGCCCAGCCCAGGTTCGAGAGCAGCAGCGTCCGGGCCTGCCCCATGAATTGATCGGGGGCGGCCTCTGGCTGCGGCAGAAACACCGTCACCCCCAGAAAGATCCCCAGAGCGAACAGCACCAGGCCCAGTGCCTCTCCATCGAACTGACTGACCGGAGCGGCCCTCCTTTTCGCCTTCGCCATAGGGGGCAGTGTAGCTCAAATGGGGGGGTGTGCTTGGCGGCCAGGACGGTGTTTCGGGTGGGTTGGGTTGTGAGGTGGCGCTTCGTGGGTGGCCCCACCCCCCCAGCCCCCCTACCCCAGACTCGCAGAGCTGCGTAGCAGAGGGGCAGGGGGGAGCGGCGCTGCGCTGGGCAAGAGTTTCTACTGACGTTGACTGGGTTGCTCTCCTTGATGACGTGTCCGGCCTCGACGCCATCCTCCGCCCCATCGCAAGGGCCCGCGCGCTTCGCGCACGACGGCCTCGTCTGGACCTGGGCGGTACGGGGGCAAGAAGGCTTGATGCGTGCCAGAAGGTTCTACTTTTGAACAGACCAAAGCAAATGCGGGATGGGGGTGGGCCTTCTGGCCCCGTCTATTTCTTCCGTGCTGGGGGGCATAATGCGGGGTATGCGCTTGCTGCTGCCGGAGGTGCTGCGCCGTGAGGTGTGGCGGCATGCCCGCGCGGAGGCGCCGCGTGAGTGTGTGGGGGTGCTGGGAGGACGGCAGGAGGGGGAGACCTGGGCGGCGCAGACGCTGTATCCGCTGCCCAACATTGACCCGGCGCCGGAGCGCGCGTATCTGGCTGATCCCGGCCACCTGCTGCGGGCGTGGCGGGCCATGCAGGCCGAGGGGCTGGACCTTGTGGCCCTGTACCACAGCCACCCGCGCGGTCCGGCCGGGCCCAGCGCCACCGATCAGGCGCTGGCGGCCTACCCGGTGCCCTACCTGATTGCGGATCTCAGCACCGGCACGCTGCGGGCCTACCTGTTGCCGGGTGGGGAAGAGGTGGGGGTGGAGGAGTAGGCAGCGGTGCGCGGGGAGCCGCTTTCTGCCGACCGCGCACCGCTGCCCGCCTCCCTATCCCAGCCGCCCAATCCGCTCCAGCAGCCAGCCGAAAAACGCTTCATCGCGCACGCCCATGGCCACCTGGGCATTGGCGGGCTCGTCTGTCACGCCGTACAGGTCGCACATGGTTCGGCCGAGGTTCAGGCCCGCCTGGGTTTCGACCTGCACGTTCATGGGTTGCCAGTCCAGCAGTTCTGGGCGCAGGGCCGCCGCCACCGCCAGCGGGTCGTGCAGCGCGCCGCCGTTCATACCGTAGCGGCGCTGGTACACCCCGGCGTAAAAGGTCAGGAGTTCGGCGCACACCGCCCCGGCGCGGTTGCCCAGCGCCCGCAGCGCGGCCACGCGGTCTGGCGTGGCAATGCACCCCATGGTGGCGTTCAGACCCACCATCTTCAGCGGCACGCCGGCCTGAAAGACGATCTGCGCCGCGTGGGGGTCGGCCAGGGCGTTGAATTCGGCAGCGGGGGTGCGGTTGCCCTGTGCCGAGGAACCGCCCATCCAGACGATCTCGCGGATCAGGGGCGCGATGTCCGGGGCCAGCCGCAGGGCCAGGGCCACGTTGGTCAGCGGGCCGGTGGGCACCAGGGTCACCTCGCCGGGGCGCTCACGCACGGTGCGGATGATGAACAGGGCAGCGTGCTCGGCCTCGGGGGCGCGGGTGGGCGGGGGCAGGTCGTCGGCCGGCAGGCCGCTGTCGCCGTGGACAGCGGCGGCGCTGACGGCCGGCACCACCAGCGGCCGGTCGGCGCCGGGGTACACACGCACGTCAGCACCTGCCTCGCCGGCCAGCGCCAGCACCACGCCCGCGTTGTGGGTGGTCAGGTTCAGGCCCACGTTGCCGTGTACGGTGGTCACGCCCAGCACCTCGGCGTCTTCGGGGCTGGCCAGCGCCAGCAGCCAAGCCACAGCGTCGTCCAGGCCAGGGTCGCCGTCGAGAATCACGGGCAGGGGAGCGCGGGTCATGCGGGGCAGCATAACGAAAGAAGAGGGCTGGCCCCTCACGGGCCAGTCCCCTTCTTCAGAATTGCCGCTCAGGTTGTTTACTTGCCGACAAACACCGCTGTGGTCAGCGCCGGAACCGTCACACTGTTACCGCTGGCCTTGCTGGTCTTCACCGTTGCGTCGGTGCTGGTGGCCAGGACCGGGTGCAGGCTCAGGTTCAGGCCAGCCAGCGCCGCGTCGCTCAGGGTGACGCTCTGGCCGCTGGCGTTGAACACCACCACGACGTTGCGGTAGGGGTTGGTCGCGTTCACGGCGCCGCTGAGTTTCATGGCGATCACGCCGGGGGTCTGGTTCGGGCCCACGTTCAGGAAGGTCAGGCTCTGCTGCACCTGCGCGCCCGTTTCCATGCGGAAGAGGCTGCTGGAGTAGCGCACGCGCAGCATCTCGCGGTAGTGGTCAAAGGCGCGGGTGATCTCGGCCGTGCCCGGCTTCAGGGCCGCGTTGGCCAGCAGCGGGCGGTACAGATCCCAGTTGCCGCTGTTCTTCTCGGCGGGCGGCAGGCCCTTGCCAAAGCCGTTGCTGGCGCGGGTGTAGTCCAGGGTGTTGAACCAGTCGCCGCTGTTGTAGCTGTCGGTGTCAAAGCTCTTGGAGCGCAGAATCTCGTCGCCGGCATACGAGAAGGGCAGGCCCTGGCCCAGCAGCACCACGCTGTGCGCGAGGTTCTGCATGCGGGTGCGCTGCGCCGGGGTGGCATTGGCGGGCGCCTTGAGCAGCACCGCGTCATAGATGGTCTGGTTGTCGTGCGCGCTGACATAGGTGATGGCCTCGCGCGGGCTGGCGGCGTAGCCAGCGGGGGCCGAGCCGTACTTCAGGTCGGCGCCCGTCACGGTCTGGCCCGCCGCGTTCGTGAAGCGGTAGTCGCGCAGGTTGCCAGTCAGGCCAATGCGGACCAGATCGGCCAGGGCCAGCGCCTTATTCTTATCGGCATTCACGGGCAGGCCGTTGGGCAGCACGAACGCGCCCGTGGCAAAGCCCTGTTCCTGCAGGCCGCCGAAGGGGTTGCCGCCGCGCACCGCGTCGCGCAGGCGGTCATTGAAGGTGCCAATCCCCAGGCCGTACAGGTTGAGTTGCGTGGCGTTCTTGCCCCGGGCGTTGCTGGCCACCTCGCCAAAGTCCCAGCCCTCGCCGTACAGGTAGATGCTCTTGCCATCCACGCCGTCTTTTTGCACCGTCAGGGCGTCCAGCGCGGCGCGGGCGGCCTGCATGTCGGCCACCATGTGGTGCCCCATCAGGTCGAAGCGGAAGCCGTCCACCTTGTAGGCCCGGGCCATCAGCACCAGGGTGTCCACCATCAGTTTGCGCATCATGGCGTGTTCGGTGGCGGTGTTCGAGCAGCAGGTCGAGTTCTCCACCGCGCCATTGGCGTTCAGGCGATGGTAGTACCCGGGCACGATCTTGTCCAGCACCGACCGCTCTGCCTGTCCACTGGACGCCGTGTGGTTGAACACCACGTCCTGCACCACGCGCAGGCCCATGCCGTTCAGGGCCGCCACCATGCGGCGGTATTCCAGCGTGCGCTGGTCCGGGTTCACGGCGTAGCTGCCTTCGGGGACCATGTAGTGGTAGGGGTCGTAGCCCCAGTTGTAGGCGTCCTGGTCCTTCACAGCGCCAATGGCCTTCTGCTGCTCGTCGCTGTTGGGCGCGAACTTGCTGAGGTCGCCGGGGGTCTTCCACTGGCCCTTGTCCTCGTTGATGGTGGCAATGTCGAAGGTGGGCAGCAGGTGCACGGCCTTCAGGCCCGCGTCGGCCAGGGCTTTCAGGTGCTTGTTGCCGTTGCTGCCCGCCTGGGTAAAGGCGAGGTAGGTGCCGCGCTGGGCCGCCGGCACGCTGGCGTCGGCGGCGCTGAAGTCGCGCAGGTGCAGTTCGTAAAAGCTGAGGTCCGAGGCGCTGCGCAGCGCGGGCTTTTTCAGCGCGTCCCAGCCCTGGGGCTTCTGGGCGGCGTCGTTCAGGTCCACCATGACGCTGCGGGTGCTGTTGCGCGTCAGGGCCACCGAGTAGGGGTCAGTCACGAGGTTCGTTTCGATCTTGCCGGTGCTGGGGGCAAAGACCTTGACCTCGTAGCGGTAGGTGCCGCCCTTCCAGCCGGCCGCCCCCTTGGCCGTCCACACGCCCTGCGCGTCGCGCGTCATGGGCACGACCGTTTCGGCGCTCGATCCGCTGGTACTTAGGCGCAGTTTCACGTCCTGTGCCGTGGGGGCCCACAGGCGCACGGTGGGCACGTTGCCCTGCCACGTCACGCCCAGCGGGCCGTTGTAGGTGTACAGGTCGTCCAGCGCCCAGGCGGTCTGCACGCCCGTGGCGTCCAGCACGGTGCCGTCGGGCAGCACGCTGGACACGGCCAGTTGTCCGCGCAGGGCCTCGGAGATGCGGGCGCGGTCCTCGGCCCGCACGCGCAGCAGGGCGTAGTTCGCCAGATACGGCGCTTTGGCCTTCTGGGCCGCGCTCAGGCCGCCGTCCACGGGTTCCAGGGTCAGGCTGTCGCCGCCGTCCACACCCGCTGCTGTCAGCTTCAGGCCGGCGTTCTTGGCGGCGTGCAGGGTCAGGAAGGCGCCGGGCTGCACCAGTTCTGGCTTCACGGCAATCAGGTCGCGCGACAGCATGATCGCCTGCGCCCGCATCAGGTCGCCCACCTGGCGCACCGAGGTGTCGGGGCGGGTGGTGTACACCTGGGTTTTGCCGCTGACCACCCAGGCCTGATTGCCCTGTTCAGCGGCCAGGGTCATGTCGGGGCCGGGGTCCTTTTCGTCACCCTTGTGCACAATGAAGTTGAGCTTCTTCCAGTCTGTTTTCATGGGCACGTCCCAGTACACGCCAAACGAGTTGGTACCCGTCTGGGCCAGCGGCTTGGTCCACTCCACCTGCGCCGTGGTGTCTTCCCAGGCGTGCAGGCCCCAGCCCTCGTACTTGCCGTCCGGGCGGAAGTAATTGATCCGGGCAAAGCCGGCGGGCACGGGCGGGTCACTCAGGGCGGCGGGCGCGCCATAGGCGAATTCGGCCTTCCCGCTGGTCACCGTGACTTCGCGCCCCTTGGTCAGGTCGGCAAACATGTCGGCACCGGGGTCCTTCTCGTCGCCCTTGTGCACGATGAAGCCCACCTTTGCAGCGCCGGCTTTCAGCGGCACATCCCAGTAGGCACCGCCGGCGTCCACACCTGTGGGGGGCAGCGGCTTGGCCCATTCCACCGTGGCCGTGGTGTCTTCCCATACATGCAGGCCCCAGCCGTCGTACTTGCCGTCGGGGCGCACGTAGCGCACGCGCAGCACATTCTGGGGAATGGGAGTGCTTCCAGAGGCCGCTGTGTTCGCCGGCGCGGCTGGCGCAGCGGGTGTAGCAGGCGCCGCCTGCGCCACAGGCTGCTTTGTGGCGTCTACATTCAGCGCGGCGCCCTTGGCATAGGCCACATTCGTGCTGCCAGATTTCAGGAACAGCTCGCGGCCCTTGCTCAGGTCAAACCACAAATCAGCGCCGGGGTCCTTGTCGTCGCCCTTGTGGACGATAAAGCCCACTTTCTGCGCGCCCGGCTTCAGGGGAATGTCGTAGTACGCGCCCCAGTCGTCCTTGCCGCTCTGGGCCAGGGGTTTGGCCCATTCCACCGTGGCCGTGGTGTCTTCCCACACATGCAGGCCCCAGCCGGCATAGTTGCCGTCTGCACGCTGGTAATGTACGCGCGCTGTGTTGGCCGGCAGGGCACTTTGCGCCGCTGCCATAGCAGCCAGCGCGACCGTTAGCAGGGTCGCCATTTTTTTCATGTTGAGAGAATTGTAGCGGTTCCAAAGAGCAGGTCAGCCTATGGAGCCTAATCAAGAAAGGCGAGGGGCCGTCTCTGAGCCTGGGGCCCTCTGAGGCGCAGGAGGGTGGAGCGCGTGCGGATTTCGTTGAGACCGAGGGCAAAGTGTCACCGCCAGGCGCCCAGGAATGGCCGAAGCCCAAAGGGCAGTCTGCCCTTAAGGCCCCCCACACCTGCCCCTGTTCGCGCGCGCCTACCCTGCCCCCATGACTGGACGCCGCAGCGACGAAAGCACAACCCGCCCCGAGGAGCACCACAGCCACAGCGACGCCGAGAGCCTGCGCCACGTGCCGCACCACATCAGCGGCGTGCGGCAGGACAGCCCTGGCACCCACGATATTGGGGTAGAACACGGCGAGCCCAACCGCCAGAAGGACCCGGACAACGACCGGACGAACGACGGTTAAACAGAAAAAAGCGGGGCCGGGCGTGTGTCTGCCCGGCCCCGCTGCCTGACGGCTTACGGCACCACTTGCCGGCCCTGCGGGCCATAGTCGGCCAGCACCGCCTGAGCCACCGCCCCGGCGTGGCCGTCGCGCACCAGGGCCACCACGGCGCCGCCAAAACCCGCGCCGGTCATGCGGGCGCCGTACACGCGCGGATGGCCCTGCAGGGCCGCCACCAGTTCGTCCACGCGGGGGTGGCTCACCGCGTAGTCGTCGCGCAGGCTGGCGTGGCTGGCGTTCATCAGGGTGCCAAAGCGCACCTCATCCACCCCATCTTCCACAGCGGCCAGCACACGGGCATTTTCGGTGACCACGTGGCGGGCCCGCTCACGCAGCGGCGAGGGCAGGGCGTCCAGCGCCGCCACATCCGTCACGTCGCGCAGCTGGGGCACGCCCAGCAGGCGGGCGGCTTCTTCCACCTGCGCGCGGCGTTCGTTGTAGCCGCTTTCGGCCAGCTGGCGCGGCACGCCGCTGTCCAGCACCAGCACCTGCGTGCCGGCGGGCAGGGGCAGGGTGCGGCGCTCCAAGCTGCGGGTGTCCAGCAGCAGCAGGGTGTGTTCGTCGGCCACGCTGCTGGCCATCTGGTCCATGATCCCGCACTGCACGCCCACGTAATCGTGTTCCACGCGCTGGGCGATCAGGGCAATGCGTTCGTCGTCGGCCGTCAGGTCGCCCAGCAGGCGCAGGGCGCGCAGCACCGCCACCTCCAGCGCCGCGCTGCTGCTGAGCCCCGCGCCCATCGGCACGTTGGACGTGACATGCACGTTCAGCCCGCCGCTGGCGCCGCCCAGCGCCAGGGCCCCGGCCACGTAGCGGGCAAACGGCGCCTGGGCGTTCTCGCCCACCGGGAACGTGGCGTGCTGGTCCAGGTCGGCGGCGTACACATGGTGCTCGGCGGTCCCGTTGCGCCCCACGGTCACCGTGGTGACCTGTGGAATGGCGGTGGGCAGCACGAAGCCCCCCTGGTAATCGGTATGTTCGCCCAGCAGGTTCACCCGGCCCGGCGCCTGGGCGCTCAGCTCGGGGGGCTGGCCAAAGGTGGCCTCAAAAGTGGTCATAGGGCGGCTCCAGCGTCGGGGTTCACCGCGCGCAGTTCGGCGGCGGCGGTTTCGGGAAATTTGTCGTTGGCAAATTCACCCGCGCCCTGCTCGGTGCCGGCCAGATACTTCATGCGGCCCGGCGCGCGCAGGTACGGGTACAGTTCGATGTGCAGTGGAAAGGCTGGATGCGGCCCATCCAGCGGCGCCTGATGCACGGTGAGCAGGTAGGGCATGCGCACCCCGAACAGGCCGTCCAGCCGCAGCAGGGTGTCTTTGAGCACCCGCGCGAAGGCCGCGCGCTCGGGGGCCGTGAGGTCGGCCAGCAGGCTCACGGGCCGCACGGGCACAATCCAGGTTTCAAAGGAATAGCGCGCAAAGGGCGGCACCACGCTCAGGGCCGCGCCGCCGTCCAGCACCACCCGCTCGCGGCTCTCCCGCTCCTGGGCCACAAAGTCGGCCAGCCAGGGGCGGCCGTGCTCGGCGTGGTAGGCCTCGGCCTGCGCCAGCATGCGCGCCTGCACAGGCGGGAGATGGTCGTAGGCGTAGATCTGCCCGTGCGGGTGGTGCAGGGTGACCCCCACCTCCACGCCCCGGTTTTCAAAGCACAGCACGCTCTGGATGCGCCCGGTGGCGCCCAGGCGCGTGGTGCGGTCCGCCCACACCGAGAGCAGCAGGTCCAGCTGCGCTTCACTCAGATCGGCCAAGCGGCCCCGGGCGTCCTGGCTGAACACCACGACCTCGCACGCGCCCACCCCCGCGCGGGTCTGCGCCGGGCCGCCTTCGGGGTCCGGTGCCCCCAGGCTGAGGCTGGGAAAGCGGTTGTCAAACACCGCGATGTCGTACTCGCCGGTGGGCAGCTCGGTCGGATGCTCAGGGTCGGTGGTGGGGGCCAGCGGGTTGTATTCGGGCGGCGGCAGAAAGGTGCGGTTCAGGCGGTGGGCAGCGTACATCACCCACTCGCCGCGCAGGGGGTGCCAGCGCAGGACCGGCCGCGCGTCCACCGGCTCCGGGCTGGGGCTGGGAATCGCGGCCGTGACCCTCACCGGGCGCAGGCCATACAGTGTTAGCGCGCGGCCATCGGGCTTGGTGAAATCGGCGGCGTACAGGGCCGTGGGGGACGGAATGGGGTCAGCCATGTGAGCCTTCACGGTACGAGTGTGGCCGCACCCCAGCCGCCGTGGTGTCGGTTAGGTTAAAGGTGCCGCGCGAAAAATGAGTGGTGGCCCCACCAAAACTCTGAGAAAGCGTGACCGGGCGGTCCGGCGTGCTCACGTCGAGGCAGCGGCGCAGCAGGGCCAGCCCCGCGTCGTCCAGCAGCTCAATGGGATCGCTGCTGGCGCGCAGGCCGCCCACCACGTCCAGCATCCCGGCCACGGCTTCCCGCTCGTCGTGGCCCAGCAGGCTGAGTTCGCGGCGGCAGATCGCCACGTCCGGGTCGGGCTGATACCAGGGGTGCTGGTACCAGCGCGACAGCGCCGTGTGCAGCGCGTTGCGGGCGCTGGGGCCGGTGGCGTCGCCCAGCCACACGCGGCGCGACTCCTCGTCCCAGAAGGGCGCCACGTCGGGGCCGGTACGCATGGCGTCCACCAGGCCAATGCTCTGGGCCAGTGGGGCGCCGCAGCCCAGCAGGAAGGCGTCCGGGCCGGCACCGTCGCGCAGGGCCTGCAGCCCCATGCGGTAGGCCTGCGCGCGCCCCACCCTGGGGTCGTGCCGCACGCCGGGCAGCGCCGCGCCGTACAGGAAATCCAGCTTCAGGTAGGTGTAGCCCCAGCCGCGCGCGGTGGCCGCCAGCTCGCGCAGCCACGCCAGCACCTCGGGGTGAGTGGTGTCCAGGGTGTAATACGGCCCGCCCCAGTTGTGGCCCACCGGCAGCGGCTGGCCGCCTTCGCCGCGCAGCATCCAGTCCGGGTGCTCGGCAAACAGGCGCGAGGTGGGCGAGGCCAGAAACGGCGCCAGCCACAGGCCCGGGGTGTAGCCCAGGGCCTGCAGGGGGGCGGGCAGGTCGCGGGCGTGGCCGCCGAAGTGCGCGCTGGGCTCGGTCCAGTCGCCCAGGTCGGCCTGAAAGCCGTCGTCCAGCTGAAACACGTCGAAGGGCAGTCCCGCCGCCCTGGCCCGGCGGGCGTTGTCCAGCATGGCCTCCAGGGTGACGGCGCGGTAGTACGAGTACCACGAGCACCACACCCGCAGCGGCGCGGGCGTGCGCGCGTGCATGGCCTGTCCCAGGTCGGCGGCGCGCGCTTCGAGGGTGGCAATCACATCCCGGGTGTCCTCCCAGTGCAGGGGAACGTCGGGGCCTTCCAGGGTGCAGGTGACGGTCACGTGGTCGCCCTGCGCGCGCGCCTCCCATTGAATGAAGGTCTGGGTGGCTTCCCCGGCCATGCCCACCCAGCCGCTGCCGTCCGGGCGCACCAGCGCCAGCATGGTGTGGCTGCGCCACACGCCCGCCTGACCGCTGGGCAGAAAGCCGGGGTCGTGGCCCTGTTCGTGGCGCCAGCGCATCAGGGGCACGGCCTGGCTGTCCGTGAGGGGCCGCAGTTCGGCCTCGCTCCACGACTGAAAACCGCTCACCAGCACGCGCACTTCGGCGGGGTTCACGTTCAGGATCCATTCACGCATGGTCGGCCTCCGGCAGCACCTGAAAGCTCACGGGGGGCAGGGTTTGGCCGTTCCACTCGGCAGGCGCGGGGTTCCAGTTCTGCACCAGCATCTGCCCCGCCCGGCGGCTGAGGCGCACGCCCTCCGGCAGCGGGGTGACAGGTACGCCCGCCGTCTCCAGCACCTCAGCCAGCACCGCGCGGATCAGGGCCTCGCTGTGCGCGCCAATGACAGTAGCGGTGCCGTGGCGAACCACGGCGGCTTCGCCGTCCAGTGGCCCGCCCGCGTAGGTGGCCAGCACCTGCGCGCCCACGGGGCGGTAGCTTTCCGCCCAGGTGTGGGCCTCAAAAGTGCTGTTCAGCCCCGTCACGCCCTGGGTCAGCCCGGGCCGCAGCGAGTCGTACAGCGACAGGCGCGCGCCCAGCAGCTCTGCCAGGGGACCCGGTTGTCCGGTGGCCCAGGTGCCGCCGCCCGGGGTGCGAAAGGCCGTGCGCGGCCCGCAGACCAGCGCCGCGCCCGCTTGCACCGCCGCCGCCCAGCGCCCGGCCCGCTCCGCGCTCACCAGCGTGACCGCCGGAGCCACCACCACCGCGTAGCCGTTCAGGTCGGCGTCGGCGTGCACCACATCCACATCCACCCCCAGCGACCGCAGCGCCGAGTAGTAGGTCACCGTCTGGCCCCAGTAGCTCAGGCCCGCTGTGTGCGGCTGGGCGTCGTACAGCCACAGGCTCTCGTAGTCGTGTAGAAGGGCCACCCGCGCAGGCACCGGCCCCAGTGGAAACTGCGCCTGCTCCAGCGCCCCCACCTCTGCGTGCCCCGGGCTGGGCGTTTCGTCGTGCCGCAGCAGCCCCGAATGCATGACCTCCTGCGCCATCGTCGCCGCCCGCCAGCGGAAGTAGCTCACCACGTCGGCCCCGTGCGCCCACGCCTGCGCCGTCCACAGCGCCGTGGCCCCGGGTGCCGGCTGCGCGTTGTACGGGGCCCAGTTGACGGGGCCGCACTGCTGTTCCATGACCCAGAAACCGGGCGCGGGAAGCGGGGCGCGGGAAGCGGTTGGCGGTTGTTGCTGCACCCCGCTTCCCGCCTCCTGCTGCCCCGCCAACCCCCGATACAGATCATGGTTAAACCCCACCAGATCCGGGTGCCCGGTGCGGGCGTAGTGGGTTTTCAGCGCCTCGTTCACGCCGGGGGGGGCGAAGAATTCCAGCATGCCGGTGGGGTAGTTGTCCCAGCTGGCAAAGTCCAGGCCGCGCGCCACCTCGTAGTGGTCAAAGCCGGACTCGAAAATCATGAAATTGTGCGTGATGAAACGGCCCGGTGACAGCTCGCGCAGCAGGGCCACCTGCTCGGCCTGGAACTGGGCAATCAGGCCCGAGGCAAAGCGGGCGTAGTCCAGCAGGTGGGCGGGATTGGGTTCTGTGACCGTCAGGATCGGGGGCTTAATCTGCGCCCAGTCGCTGTACTCCATGCTCCAGAACACGTTGCCCCAGGCGTCGTTCAGGGCGTCCAGGGTGCCGTACTTGGCCTGCAGCCACGCTGGAAACTGCTCGGCACTGGCGCCGCCATACGAGCGGCTGGTGGCGTGGCAGCCAAATTCGTTGTCGGTCTGCCAGCCGGCCACGGCGGGGTGCCGGCCGTAGCGCTCGGCCAGCGCGCGGGTGATGCGCCGCGAGTGCTCGCGGTACACCGGCGAGGCGAAATCGTAGTGCCGCCGCGAGCCAAATTCGCGCACGCGGCCCTGGGCGTCCACGGCCAGCATCTCCGGGTGGGCGCGCACCAGCCACGCGGGCGGGGTGGCGGTGGGCGTGCACAGGACGATTTTCAGGCCGGCGGCGGCGTAGGTCTCTATGGCCTCGTCCAGCCAGGCCCACTCGTACTGGCCGGGGGCGGGCTCCATGCGGCTCCAGGCAAATTCGGCCAGGCGCACGTACGACAGGCCCAGGGCCCGCTGCTGCGCGGCGTAGGGGGCCCAGCGGTCCTGGGGCACGTGTTCGGGATAGTCACAACTGCCAAGCAGCAGATGAGACGGGAAGTCAGGGGCAGTCATGCAGAGGTGTCCTTGGGGGTAGAGAGGGGAGGGGGGCTGGGGGCGACAGGTTCAATCCACAAGACGCTGAATGCGAGTGATTGAGGAGAGAGCTTGAGAAGCAAAGCACCTTTTTGGCGTCTCAGTCAGAGGTGAGCTAAGGCTGCCATCCTCCTCTGCAAGCAGCTCTGCGAGTCCCCAGCCCTCTCCTTCAGAGCTGTCCCAGTCCCCCGCAAGGGGAGAGGGAGAAAAAGATCTCTCCAGCACGTACGTCTTCTCTCGCGCGTCAAGCGTTCAAGGAGATGACTCAGTGGTCGTGAATCGTGTCAGGCAGGTCTGAACTGAACGTGGTGCCCAGAAAGAAATGCGGAGGCTGAGGTTTTGTCCATCAACTTTCAACCATCAACAATTCCCCTGCAGCCATCACCCCTTGACCGCACCGGTCGCCAGCCCGCCCTGCCAATAACGCCCCAGGGTCAGGAACGCGGCCACCAGGGGCAGAATGCTCACCAGGGCGCCCAGCACGATCACGGTGTACAGGGGTTCCTGACCGCTGGAACTGCTCGTCTGGTTCCACACGCTCAGGCCCAGGGTCAGAGGAAACAGTTCGTCGCGGCTGACGGCCACCAGCGGCAGAAAGAAATTGTTCCAGGCCCCCACGAACGAGAACAGCCCCACCGTGACCAGCCCGCCCTGCACCAGCGGCAGGCCCAGGCGCTGGAAGATGGTCCATTCGCCCGCACCGTCGATGCGCGCGGCTTCCATCAGTTCCTTGGGAAACCCGGCGTCCCAGAACAGCCGCATCAGGTACAGGCCGAATGGGTTGACCAGCCCCGGCAGAATGACCGCCCAGTAGGTGTTCAGCAGGCCCAGCTTCTGCATCATCAGAAAGAGGGGCAGCACCAGCGCCGTGCCCGGCACCATGATGGTCACCAGAATCAGTGCAAACAGCGCGTCTTTGCCCCGGAAGGCGTAGGCCGAAAAGGCGTAGCCGGCCAGGGCACTGACCAGCACACTGCCCAGCGCCGTGGCCCCGGCATAGATGAACGAGTTCAGCAGCCAGCGCCGGAAAATCCCGTCCTGGCGCGTGAGGAGTGTCTGCATGTTCTCGGCAAGGTGGCTGGGGCTGGCAAACCACAGCCCAAAGGTGGAAAACAGCTGCCCGTTGTCCTTGAACATGGTCACGATGACCCACCACAGCGGCAGCAGGGCGTACACCGCAAACAGCGTGAGGGCCAGCAGTTGCAGCGGGGTAAAGCGGTTACGGGTGTTCACACCTCACCTCCCCGGCGGGTAAAGCGCAGAAAGACGGCGCTCAGCAGCAGGGTAAACACGGCCAGCAGAATGGCCAGCGTGGCCGCGTAGCTGAAGTTGCCGTCGCGCGTGGCGACCAGATAGAGGTAGGTGTTCGGCGTGATGTTGTCTGGCACGTAGCCCAGCGGCCGGATCACGAAGGGCTCGCTGAAAATCTGCATGGTGCCGATGATCGAAAAGATCAGCACCAGCAGCAGGCTGGGCTTGAGCAGCGGCAGCTTGATAAAGCGCGTGAGGTTCCAGCCGTCGGCGCCGTCAATGCGCGCGGCCTCGTACAGGTCGCTGGGGATGTTCTGCAGCGCGGCGTACAGGGTGATCATGTTGTAGCCCGTCCAGGTCCAGGTGACGATGTTGGCAATGCTCCAGAGCACCACGTCGCTGCCCAGAAAGTCGAACGAGCGCCCGGTGATCTGGTTAAACGGCGAGAGGTTCCTGGAATACAGGTAGCCCCACAGCAGCCCCGCAATGACGCTGGGAATGGTATAGGGCAGGTAAAAAGCGGTGCGGAAAAAGCCCTGCAGGCGTCCCCGGCTGGCGTCCAGCGCCAGCGCCAGCGCGGTGGCCAGCACGATCATTAGCGGAATCTGCACGGCCGCGAATTTCAGGATGTTCAGCAGGCTGGTCAGAAACTCGCTGTCCTGGAAGGCCCGCACATAATTGGTCAGGCCGCCGAAAACTTCCTTGGCGGGGCCAAAGCCCGCGCGCTTTTTAATAAACAGGCTCAAGTACCCGGCATACAGCACCGGGGCCACGTAAAAGGCGGCAAACAGCACCAGAAATGGGCTCAGAAACAGCCACGGTACCGCACGCGGCGGTTTCATGGGGTTCCCGACAGAGCAAAATCAGTCATAGGCACCTTCTCTCAAGGCGGGGGGCGCAGGACCGTTGCGCGCGTCCTGCGCCCCCCAGGTCTGGCGCTCAGCGCACGTCGTAGCCCTGTTTCTTGGCCTCGGCCAGCGTTTCGCGCTGCCACGCGTCCAGCGCCTGGTCGGGGGTCAGGCGGCCCTTGAGCATCAGGTCCATCTGCTTATTGAAGTTGTCGTTGGCGAAGGGGAACCACGGCGCCCACTGGAAGTTCACGTTCACGCCCCGGCTGGCGCGGGCGTACACCGCGCTGATGTCCTGGCCGCCGAAGAACTTGCTGGGGTTCTTGGTCTTGTCCTTCAGCACCGCAAGGTCCAGCCCGGCGTCGCTGGCAGGGAACAGGCCGCCGTTGACCCAGTTGTTGGTAATGGCGCTTTGCGAGAGGTTCAGCCACAGGCTAAAGAGCATGGCGGCTTCCTTGTTCTTGCTCTGGGCGGTGACCACGTTCGAGCTGCCGCCCCAGTTGCCAGAGCGCACGGTGCTGCCGGCGGTCCACTGCGGCAGGTTGGCCGCGCGCCACTGCCCGGCGGTCTTGTTTTTCAGGCTGCCCGCGTAGCCGCCCGGGCCCCAGGCCGCTTCCATGTTGCTCAGCACCTTGCCGGCGCCCACCGCGTTCCAGTAGTCACTGGTAAAGGCGTTCAGGGTGCCCACGTGGCCCTTCTTGATCATGCCGTACCAGTAGTTCAGGACCTTCTTGGCGGTCGGGTTGTTCAGCGTCTGCACCCAGCGGTCGCCGTCACGCTTGAAGAACTGCGCGCCGTCGGCCCAGGCCAGCGCCATGAACCACGGGGCAAAGGTGGCGTAGAAGTTGCCCAGCTTCACCTGCCCGCCGCTCTTGGTGTACACCGTGGCGGCGGCCTTTTCGTATTCGGCCCAGGTGCGGGGCACGGCGACACCGTACTTTTTCAGGGCGGCGTCGTTGTAGACCATGGCAAAGGGGCCGGTGTCCTGCGGAATGGCGAACACCGCCTTGCCGTCGGGGCTCACCTGCCCCCAGGTCCAGGGCACAAAGTATTTCTTGTAGTTGTTCGCGCCCAGGGTGCTCAGGTCGGTCAGGCCGCCCGTGTCCACGAAGGCGGGCAGAAAGCCGTACTCAATCTGCGCCACGTCCGGCGCGCCGGTGCCGGCCTTCAGGGTGGTCAGCAGCTTGGTGTAGGTCTGCGGGCCGCCGCCCAGGTTGGTCACCTTCACGTCAATGTTCGGGTACGCCTTTTCAAAGGCCTGCACGGTCTTGTCCAGGCCGGGCACCCAGGACCAGACTTCCAGCGTCACCTTACCGCTGGGCGCTTTGGGAAAGGCCGGATCGGCGGCCAGGGCAGAGCCAGCCAGCAGGGCAGTCAGGGCGGTCATCAGCACTTTGTTCATACGTCCTCCGGGTGGGAAGAAAAGGGGTGCGGGGGTTGGGGCCAGGGGGGCTCAGATGGGGGGACTTAAACGAGGTGCAATTCGCGCACCGCGCCCCCCAGGCCCGGCGGGGGTTCAGGGCCCCGGCGGTTGGTGATCAGCGCCGACACACCGCCAATAGGCGCAATGTGCGCGCGGCTCACCTGACCCAGCTTGCTGTGGTCGGCCACCACCACCACCTCCCGGGCCTGGGCCACCATCAGGCGTTTGACCTCGGCTTCCTCGTGGTTGGCGTTGGTGACGCCGTGTTCGGGGTGCACGCCGTTGCAGCCCAGAAACAGGCGGTCGGCGTGAATGTGTTTCAGGACGTCCAGCGCGTAGGGGCTGACCAGTGAATGCTGCAGCGGGCGCAGGGTGCCGCCTGTGACGATCACCCGCACGCCGCTGAGGCGTTCCAGTTCCAGGGCGATATTCAGGCCGTTGGTGACCACCGTGACTCCCTGCAGCGTGGGCGATAGGGCGCGGGCCACCTCGGTGGTGGTGCTGCCCACATCCAGAAAGACCGTTTCGCCGTCGCGCACCAGGGCCGCCGCCGCGCGGCCGATGCGGCGTTTGGCGGCGCTGTGCTCGTGCCGGGTCTGTTCCAGCGGCGACTCGCGGCGCAGTTCCAGTGGCGGGCGCACGCTGCCCCGGGTGCGGCGCACCTGCCCCGCTTCAGCCAGGGCTTTCAGGTCGCTGCGCACCGTGACTTCCGAAACGCCCAGCAGTTTCGAAAGTTCCGCAACGGGCAATTCGCCGTGGCGATGAACAAGCGAGAGAATCTCGCTTCTGCGCGATTCGATCAAGGAGGCCCCCAAAAAGGTGAGTTTCGTTACTTACGAATCTTATGTTGAAAGGTTTTTCACCGTCAAGCCCTGGGTGTGAGGGAGAGAGGAGGGTGGGCGTGACGTGCTGGGGCTGAGAGCCGGAGCAGAACCGCTTTTGCGCCCTATTTGGAAGCGTAACCAACAGCGCGCTGCGTAAGGAGCAGAGTCGGCGGGCAGAGCCGTTTTTGCCTCTAGGCGCAGAGAGGTGAGTAGGCGTTAAGCGTCGTGAAGCAAAGGGCAGGCACGCGATGGTGGCCTGACCGTGCAGATTGCATGTGCCTTCTATCGCAGCGTGGGGCCTGCTCTGATGCGCCGCGCTTCAATGGTCATCAGGTCAGAGGGCTCCCGCCTTCCACTCTTCAGATTCCGGGGCACGCTTGATTCGGCTGGGAAAGCATCGGCACTGAAGCGACGCCGTGCCGTTGGTGTGCAGCGGATCGGCGCTGTTAGTCCCCATCGCCCTGCCGACACGCAAAAAGCGCCGGAAAGCGGCTGGGCTTTCCGGCGCGGTTGAGAACTGCAGCTTAGCGCACGTCCACCAGTTCCACGTCGAAGATCAGCGTGGCGCCGCCGGGAATCACCCCGGGCACGCCCGCTGCGCCGTAGCCCAGATGGGCGGGAATGGTCAGTTTGGCCTTGTCGCCCACGCGCAGCTGCGCGATGCCCTGGTCCCAGCCCTGGATCACGTAACCCACGCCCAGCGGGAACTCGATGGGTTCGCCCCGGTCACGGCTGCTGTCGAACTTCTGGCCGTTTTCCAGCGTGCCGGTGTAGTGCACCCGCACCATCTTGCCGGTCTGGGCGGGGGCGCCGTGGCCCTCGTGGTATTTCTCGACTTTCAGTCCACCTGCGTCAGCGGTCATGCGCGACAGGGTAACGGCTGAGCTGGGGCGCCGTCACGTCGCCCATTCACTCTGAGGTGACCATGAAGCCAGTTCGGGTCTGGGGTGGCGGCCTTTCGGAGCACGAGTAGGGCAGAACAAGGCCCGCTGCCACGTTGGGAACCCGTCGGAAGAGCTTTGGGCTGGGCCGCCCTTTCGCCCTCTCTGGTGGCTAGACAACTACGCCTGTCTGCCCGGCCCCCACCAGAGGCGCTACCCTGGGCGGTCGTGGCCGACCGTTCCTCCTCTTCCGGCTGGCGGGCGTGGGTGCTGGGGGGCCTGTTGCCCGCCTACCTGCTCACCACCTTCGGGTTCACGCTGGCGCGGGTGCGTGGCGATTCCATGCTGCCCACCCTGCATAGCGGCGACGCCCTGCTGCTGCTGAAATACCCGCGCTGGCTGCATGCCGCTGGCCTGTGGCGCAGCTATCCCCACCGGGGCGATCTGCTGGTGTTCAAGGCGCCGCAAGACAGCGGCTACGCCTATGAAACGGTGTATGGTGTGCGTCACCGCCCGTACAACATCAAGCGGGTGCTGGGCCTGCCCGGCGACACCGTGGGTATTCAGGATGGCCGCGTGGTGGTGAACGGCAAAGTGTTGGCCGAAAGCTACGCCAGCGAAGGCTTTGTGCAGGATCAGGCCGCCCAGCGTGTGCCTCCGGGGAAGGTGTGGGTGCTGGGCGACAACCGCCGCCTGGGCGAAAGCCTGGACAGCCGCGCCTACGGCTTTGTGGCCCTGCGCGACGTGGCCGGGCCGGCCAACCTCCGCCTCTGGCCGCGCCCGGGGCTGATGAACCGCTGACGGCTGAGCGGTGATCGTGCCCATCTGCCCTGGAGTCAGCACTCACCTTGGCCTGCTACGGTGCGGCCCATGAAGGTTGTTGCCGCGCTTGGTCTTGCCACACTCCTCTCGCCCCTGGCCCAGGCCCAGACCCTGGTGCCGTTCAGCGATCCCCAACTGCCCTTTACCGTCAGCCTCCCCAAGGGCTGGCTGGGCGCTGACTTTCAGGACGGCACCAGTGGCGTGAGTCTGGTGTCGGCCAAGGCGCCGCCGGCCACCATGATCCGGTTGCTGTTCACGCCCAAGAACGGCACGTCGCCCACCCCGGCGGGCGAGTTTCAGAAGTTCGAGGCGGGGATCAAGGGCACCGGCGCCACCCCCAAGCAGACCAGCAGCCGCGCGGTCAGCTACGGCGGCGTCAGCGGTGTAGAGCGCCAGTACGCCGTGACGCACCCCAAGGGGCAACTCACCATGCGGGTGTGGTACGGCGTGGGGGCCAAAAACCTGTATTCGTTTCAGATGACCGATACGCCCGCCCGCTTCGCCCAGGCCAGCGCACTGTTTAGCAAGGTGCTGGCCAGCGTGCGGTTCAAGCGATGAGACGGGTGTCGGCAGCGGGCGGCCTGCGCGCCGGCCTGCTGGCAGTGGCCCTGCTGGTCTCTGGCGCGCAGGCCAACGAACGCCTCCCCATCACCGACGTCCGCTTCTCGGCGGGCGCCGAGCGGGTGCTGGCCGTGGTGAGTGGCGAGCGCGATGGCAGTGGGTTTGGCTACGCCACCCTCTCGGTGCTGTCCACGGGCAGCGGGGCGGTGCTGGGTGGGCGCACCGTGGAGGACGAGAACGCCACCGCCGCCCAGGCGCGCCAGACCTTGCTGTCGTCCAGCCAGAGCCTGCTGGGCCGGCTGGGGTTGCTGGGCCGGGGGGCCAGTGTGCCCCGCTACCAGCGCGCCTATCCCACGCCGTACCCCCGCTGGGAAGATGGCGTGCGCCCCGGGGCCGCGCAAGTCACTCCGATTCGCCTCTGGAGCCGCGCGGTGCCGGTCAGCCTGAAGGTGGTGCCGTTGCCAGCTTCCGCCTGCCCCGAGCCCGATCTGCTGCTGCCGGGCGAACGCTCCGCTGGCTTCGAACTGCGGGTGAACGGGCAACTCGTGCGCCGCCAGTTGTCCCCTGGGAACCGCTGCGCCTCGCGCTACAGCCTGGAGCGGGTGGACGTGCAGGGGAACCGCGTCCTGCTGACTTTACGCGCCTACGCCATGGGCTTTGAAGGCCCCGACGCCCTGCCGGTGTTCGTGGCGGTGACGTTGAAGTAAGACGGACTGCGGTTCATTTCTGGACCATCAAGTCCTACCCTGACTGGCCCCCACCTTCTGTTCCTTTCATATCCAAGGACCGATATCCGGTCCTTGGTTCTGCAGGTTTCTCTGCAGGGGAAGCTTCCTGCACACCTGGCGCATCGTTTTCGAAGACGGGTAAAGCCAGCAGAAGGCGCGGCGGCCCCGCCCGCTTGCACAGGGGAGAGGGCCCCAGGTGTGGGGCCCTTATGTGCGGATCAACAGTTTTATGGTGCCTGTGCCGCCGAGCCTTACAGCATTCCTGCCACCTGTCCCAGCAGTGCCCGCGCGGCGTCCAGCTCTTCGCGGTTGATGCTGTGGCCCAGGCCCGGCAGCACGCGGGCGTCCACGGTGGCGCCGCGTGCGCGCAGGTGCTCGGCGGTGTCGGTAAAGCGTGCCAGCGGAATATGGCTGTCGTGGGGGTCCACGCCCATAAACACCGGCAGGCCCCCCAGGTCGCCTGCGCGGTCCAGGGTGATCAGGCCGCCGCTGAACGCCACCACGGCGCCCGGACGCTGGGCGGCGCGGCTGGCGTATTCCAGCGCCAGACAGGCCCCCTGGCTGAAGCCCGCCAGCACCACGCGCTCGGCCGGAATGCCCTGCTCGGCCAAGTGGGCGAAAACCGCGTCGACCGTCGCCAGGGCCTCGTCCAGCTGCGGCTGGTTCTGCTCCACCGGGGCTAGGAAAGAGTGCGGATACCACGTATTGCCCGGCGCCTGCGGGGCCAGATACGCAAAGGCGCTGAGGTTGAATTCGCGCTCCAGGCTCAGGATGTCCTGCGCCGTGCCACCCCGGCCATGCAGCAGCACCGCCGCCACGCGGGCCTCGCCCAGGGGGCGGCCGGCGGTCAGCACGTTCACGCCGGGGGCCTCGGCTGGGGCAGGGACCGCGCCGCCCAGCAGCCGGGTGCCCAGCGTCACGCCGTATTCGGGACTGCGCAGCTGGGGCAGGTGGGCCTCAATCTGCGGGCGCTGCGCCTCGTACCACGCGGGCAGTTTCAGGTGGCGGCCCAGTTCGGCCACTGGCTCGTCGCTGGGAAAGCCGGGGGCGTCGGTGGCAATCTCGAACAGCACGCCGTTCGGCTCGCGGAAATAGATGGAATGGAAATACTGCCGGTCCTGCACGGGCGTGGGCCGGTAACCAGCGGCGTCCAGCGCCGAGAGGTACGCGGCCTGTTCGGCGTCGTCCCGGGTACGCAGGGCCACGTGGTGCACGCTGCCCGCGCCAAAGTGCCCGCGTGCCAGCCCCGGGCGCTCCACCATGTCCACGTACAGGCCCACGCCCGCGCCGCTGCCCTGAAAGCGGGTGCGGGGCGAAGCGGTGGCGCGGTCGGCCTCGGTGCCGTGCTCGGTGAAGCCCAGCTGCCCCACCAACAGCGCGCGCACCGGGGCCACGTCCCGCACCCAGGCGGTCACGCTGTGAAAGCCGCGCAGGGCGTGTTCGGCCGGCACGGGCGAGGCGGGCCAGGGCTCAACGGCGGCGCCGTCCTCAAAGACCAGTTCGGTGGTCGTGCCGTCGGGGTCCTCGAAGACCAGCACCTCCTGCCCAAAGCGCCGCTGCAGGGTGGCGGAAAAGCCGGCACTTCGCAGCCGCTCTTCCCAGTAGGCGCGGGAAGCCAGGGGGGCGCTGTAGGCCACCGCCACCACCTCGCCGCTGCCGCGCGTGCCCCGGCGGGCGCCCGGCCAGGGGAAGTGGGTCATGATGGTGCCGGGCTGCCCCGTTTGGTCGCCGTAATACAGGTGATAGGTGCCGGGATCGTCGAAATTCACCGTGACCTTCACCAGCCGCTGCCCCAGCACCCCGGTGTAGAAATCCACGTTGCGCTGCGGGTCGCTGGCCATGATGGTGACGTGGTGCAGGCCCTGAACAGGGGTGGTGCCGGGCGGTGTGGTCATGCGCCTATATTACTTAATATTGAACGATTCTGGGTGAGAGGCTTGGGTGGAGCGCGGTAACAGTACCTCCTAGCGCCGCCCGGCCCCGGCCAGCTCGTCGCCCTGGGCCTGCAGCGCGCGGCCCAGTTTGCGCGTCAGCAGGCTCAGCTGCGCCGTTTCCTCCGGGGTCAGCACGCTGAATACCTCCCGAATGCCCTGCACGTGGCGCGGCAGAATGCGCTCAATCAGCTTCTGGCCGGCCGGGGTCAGCGACACGCGCATGATGCGGCGGTCGTTGGGATCGCGGTCACGCCGCACCAGCCCGTCGCGCTCCAGGTTGTCAATCACCATGGTCAGGTTGCCGCTGGAGCGCAGGATTTTCTCGGCCAGTTGCCGCTGGCTCAGGGGCCCCAGGTGGTACACCGCTTCAATCACGCCGAACTGGCTGATGGTCAGGCCGTGTTCGGCCAGATGCCGGTTGGCGCTGACCTCCACCGCGTGGGCCGCGCGCCACAGCTTCACGTACGCGTCGAGCGCCGCGCGGTCATCGGGAGAGCCAGCGTAACGGTTGGGCATGGGGCCTATGCTCCGGGTGGGTCTTCATGAAGTCAAGGTGACGCACTGTTCAATTGGGGCCGTCCAGGCGCCCCGGACGCTGCTACACCCTCAGCGGGCGCGGTGCTCCTCGGTGGCCAGGCGCACGCAGGCGGCCACGGCGCGCATGGCCTCGTACACTTCCTCGACCGGGGGGCGGGTGGGGGCCAGGCGGATGTTGCGGTTGTGCGGGTCCTGGCCGCCGGGGTAGGTGGCGCCCGCCGGGGTCAGGCTTACGCCCGCCGCTTCGGCCAGGGCCACCACGCGCGCCGCCACCGGCTCGGCGGTGTCCAGGCCGATAAAGTAGCCGCCCCGGGGCGTGGTCCAGGTGGCGTACTCGCCGCTCACCCCCAGTTCGGCGCGTAGCACCTCGTCCACTGCGCGGAATTTCGGGGCAATCAGCGCGGCGTGCTGCGCCATCAGGCCTTCCAGGCCGCCTGGGTAGGCCTGCAGGAATTTCACGTGCCGGGCCTGCTCCAGCTTGTTGGGCCCAATGCTCTGGGCGTTCAGGTACTTGGACAGCCAGCGCACGTTGTCCTCGCTGGTGCCCACAAAGCCCAGCCCCGCGCCCGCAAAGGTGACCTTGCTGGTGCTGGCAAACACGAAGGCGCGGTCCGGGTGGCCCGCGTCGCGGCACAGGGCCACGAAATTCACGGGGGTGTCCTGCTCGGCCGGGTCGGGGGAGAGGTGGTGGGCGCGGTAGGCGTCGTCGGCCAGGATCGTGAAGTCGGGGGCCGCTGCGTTCAGGCTGGCCAGGCGGCGGGCCTTCTCGGCGCTGATGGTCTCGCCGCCCGGATTGGAGTAGGTGGGCACGAACAGCAGGCCCTTCACAGCTGGGTCCGCCGCCGCCAGGGCTTCAATGGCGTCCACGTCGGGGCCGTCGGGCTGCATGTCCACTGGCAACAATTCAAAGCCCAGCGTCTGCAGCAGCAGGAAGTGGCGGTCATAGCCCGGCGTGGTGACGATCATTTTGGGCCGCTGGCCCGCCCAGGGCTGGCCGCCGCGCCCGTGTAGCAGGGCGAACGTCAGCACGTAGCCTTGCAGTTCCAGGCTGGCGTTGTTCCACACCACCATGTTTTCCGGCTTCAGGTCCAGGTACTGCCCGAAGAGCGCCCGGGCGGACGGCAACCCGGTCACGCCGCCGGGGTAGTTACGCAGGTCCAGGCCATCCATGTGGGTGTCGGCCGGGCCCAGCACGCTCAGCAGGTCATTGCTGAGATCAAAGTCGGCGTCGGCGGGCTGGCCGCGCTGCATGTTCAGCTTCAGCCCCTTGCGCTTCACCGCGTCGTAGGCCGCCTGCGCCTGGGCCAGGGCCGAGCCGGGGGTCGCCTGCACGTCACTCGTCATGGTGCTTACCCTACCTGCCCGCCAGGGGGCAGGCGCGCGGCGTGTCTACCAGAGTTGGCCTGATGATCTGGGGCGGGCGCCGGCAACAGCGGTTTGGTTCAAATCACGCGAGGAGGTGAGACGCGGACGTTCGGGCGGAGTAACTACTGTGGCGATGGGGCCCGGCCTGTCACCCCCAAGGCGGGCCTCCGGGTGCAGAGGGAGCCCCACAGCCCGGTCCCAGGGGGTTGGCGGAACGCACGGCATCCGTATTACACTTCGGCCGGCCTGCGCGCAGGCTCTCTTTTTTCCGGCCGCCTTTTTCCCGACCTCGCCTCCCCGTCCGCGTCCTACCCAACAGGAGAAACCACAATGCAGTACGTCGTGCACCGCCCCCGCGTGGGGGTCTTTATTGACACCCAGAACCTCTACCACTCGGCCCGCGACCTGCTGGAGCGCACGGTCAACTTTGAGACCATCCTAAAGTGCGCCACCGACGGCCGCGAACTGGTCCACGCCATCAGCTACACCGTGGAGCGCGAGAACGAGGCCACCGCGCGGCCCTTTATCTATAAGCTTTCCACGCTGGGTTTCAAGGTGCGGCGCATGAACCTGACGCTGCACCACGTCACCGACGGCGGCAAAGCCATCTATGAGGGCAACTGGGACATGGGCATCGTGGCCGACATGGTGCGCCTGATGGACCACCTTGACATCATCGTGCTGGGCAGCGGCGACGGGGACTTTACCGACATCGTGGAAGTGCTGCAGGAGCGCGGCAAGCGCGTGGAAGTGATCGCCTTCCGCGAACACACCGCCCAGAAGCTGGTGGACGCCGCCGACCGCTTTACCCATCTGCCCGACATTGAGCACGCCCTGATGCCCGCGCGCGCCCCCCGCGCGGCCAAGACCGAGGACTGAGCAAATGGCCGCCTCCTATCCCCAGGACAGCGCCTACATGGACCCGGGCAGCGCCGACGCCGTGCTGGCGCGGCTGCACTTTGAGCTGCCCGAGGACCGCATTGCCCAGACCGGTGCCCAGCCGCGTGACGCCAGCCGCCTGATGGTGGTGGGCGAGCAGCTGGAGCACCGCATTTTCCGCGACCTGCCCAGCCTGCTGCGCCCCGGCGACCTGCTGGTGTTCAACGAAAGCCGCGTGATTCCGGCGCGCGTGATGGCCCGCAAGCCCGTGGACGCCGCTGGCTTTGGCGGCGGACAGGTGGAAGTGCTGCTGCTGCGCGAGGAAGAAGCCAACGTGTGGAGCGCCTACCTGAAGCCCGCCAAACGCGCGGGTAAGGAACTGTGGCTGGGCGGCGCGCCGGGGGAGGGCCACCGCGCCGAGGTGGTGGGCACCCTGGACGACGGCGCGCGGCTGCTGCGCTTTGACCACGACATCAAGCCGCACCTGGATGAGATTGGCCGCCTGCCTCTGCCTCCCTACATTCAGGCGGGCGACAGCGACGAAACGTGGCGCGAGCGCTACCAGACGGTCTACGCCCGCACCCCCGGCAGCGTGGCGGCGCCCACGGCGGGGCTGCACTTCACCCCGGAACTGCTGGCGCAGCTGGACGCCATGGGCGTGGAGCGCGCGCACGTCACCCTGCATGTGGGGGCCGGTACCTTCAAGCCCATCACGGGCGCGGTGGCCGACCACGTGATGCACGCTGAGCGCTACGCGGTGAGCGACGATACCGCCCGCGCCATCAACCGCGCCCGCGCTGAGGGCCGCCGGGTGGTGGCGGTGGGCACCACCACCGTGCGCACCCTGGAAAGCGCCTGGAACGGCCACGAGGTGGTGCCCGGCGAGGACGAAACCCGCATTTTCATCACCCCGGGGACCGTGGTGCAGGTGCCGGACCTGCTGATCACCAACCTGCACCTGCCCGGCAGCACCCTGTTGCTGCTGGTGACCGCCTTTGCCGGCGAAGCCCGCATCCGCGCCGCCTACGACGCCGCGTTGCAGGAGGGCTACCGGTTCTACTCGCTGGGCGACGTGATGCTGCTGGAGAACAGGCGGGTGCGGGAAGCGGGAGGCGGGGAGCGGATGGGGTAGGGCGTCAGGTCCTCTCATAAGGATTCCGGTTAATCCGTTATTCCATAACGGATTAACCCGACCGGAGGGAGAAGGAAAAACGGTGACGGATAGGAGTGGAAGCACCGAAGCGACGCGTAGGGGCTGTAACGGATTATCCGAAATCCGTATCAGGCGCGTCTTGTTGTTTCTGCGCCCTGCGCCCCGCCTCCCGCACCCCCGTTACCAGCGTCACCAACGCCGCTTCCCGCACGAACCCCAGCCGCTCGTTGATGCCCAGCATGGGGCGGTTGATCGCGTGGTTGCCGGTGCGCGAGTGGGTGAAGCCGCGTGCCAGGGCGGCGCGGGCGGCGGCCAGTTTCAGGGCCAGCCCCAGCCCCCGGCCGCGCCACGCGGGCAGCACGCCGGTCAGGCCGTTGTGCAGCATGCCGGGGTGCGTGGGGATTGGCTGGGCCAGCTGGCTGGTGCCGATCCACTCGCCGTCTGGGCTCAGGGCGATCATCAGGCCACGCGGATCCGGGTTCAGGGCGGCCATGCGGGTGCGCCACAGCTCGTAGGGCCAGACCACAATCGGCTCACGGCTGGGCACGTCACTTAGCAGGGCGTGAATCAGGGCGTAATGGCGCTCTGGTTCGCCGTCCCAGCCACCCAGGTCGCTCAGGGGGCGAATGGTCACGCCGCCGGCCAGGGCCCGCGCCTCTTCCGTCGCAAAAGCGGCAAAATCCAGGGTGCGCAGGTCCAGGGTACTCAGCCACATCCGGTCGAATTCGCGCCAGCCCTGGGCCAGCAAAAACCCATGGTCCCACCAGTGTTCCTGCACCCGCGTCACGGCCGTGTGGGCGCCCGCCTGGGCCAGCGTGGTCAGCCCGCGCCGCAGCAACGCGCCCGCCAACTGGGGGTCTGGCTCGGCGGTGGTCACGGTCAGGTCCAGCCAGCCGTCGTGGGCGTCCATGCGCGGCACACCCGTCTGCACGGCGCCCACAGCCGTCCTGCCCTCGAAGGCCCCCTCACGCGTGAAATGCTCGTCCTTCTGGCGTCCGGCAGCGATCCGGGCCAGGTCGTCCTCGCTCACTGGGCTGTCGGGGTGAGCCTGTGAAAGCAACTCGGCGTAGGCCCGGTCGGGCAGCGGCGCAAAGGTCAGGGGTTCAGGGCGCTCCATACGGAAAGAAAGCACGGGGGCAGCCCCCCCGCCACCCCGCCAGGATGCTTAGGGCGCGCGGCAGGGCGCGGCGCCTATACTGGCCGGTGATGACGCAAACTATGTCGGCGGCGACCGACGCGAGCAGCAATCCGCTGCTGAACGTCGGCTTTCGCATTCCCTTTGACCAAATCCGGCCCGAGCACGCCGAGGGTGCCGTGGACACGCTGCTGGCCCAGACCCGTGAGCGCATGGAGCACCTCGCCGCTGCAGGCGAGCGCGGCTTTGCCGGCTTCATGGACGATCTGGACCGCCTGACCGAGGGGCTGAACACGGTCACGACCATCGTGGGCCACCTGGACAGCGTGTGCAGCACGGACGGCTGGCACGAGGCCAAGATGGCGATTCTGCCCAAGGTCAGCGAGTTCTACACCGCCCTGAGCCTGCACGAGGGCCTGTACGCGGCGGCCAAGGCATTTGCGGCCACCGAGGAGGGGCAGGCCCTTGACCCTGTGCGCGCCCGGCACCTGAAGCTCACCATTGAGGAGTTTCAGCGCGAGGGCGCCGAACTGCAGGGCGAGGCCAGGGCCCGCCTGACCGACCTGAACACCCGACTGGCCCAGGTGACCAGCGAGTTTGGCAAGAACGTGCTGGACGCCACCGCCGCCTACGAACTCTACGTGGGCCCCGAGCGCCTGGGTGGCGTGCCGCAGCGCGTGCAGGAGGCCACCGCCCGCGACGCGGAAGCCAAGGGCAAAGGTGGGCAGCATCGCCTGACCCTGCACGCCCCGGTGCTGATGCCGGTCATGACCTACGCCGATGACCAGGAGCTGCGCCGCGAGCTGTGGGAAGCCAGCGCCCGCCTGGGCGTGGAAGAGGGCCGTGACAACCGCCCCCTGATCCGCGAGATTCTGAAGCTGCGCCGCGAGAAAGCCGAGCTGCTGGGCTTTGAGAACTTTGCCGATTACGTGCTGCAAGACCGCATGGCGGGTAGCGGCGCGCGCGCCCTGGCCTTTGAACGCGATCTGGACGCCCGTACCCGCCCCGCCTTCGAGCGCGAGAACGCCGAGCTGGACGCTTTCTACCGCCAGCAGGCCGGGCCGGACGCCCCCGCGCTGGCCCCCTGGGATGTGGGTTACTGGGCCGAAAAGCAGCGTCAGGCCAAGTATGACTTTGACGAGGAAGCCCTGCGCCCCTACTTCGCGCTCGACCGCGTGCTGGCCGGCCTCTTTGAAATTACCCGCCGCATCTTCGGCATCACCGTGACCGAGGACCAGGCGCCCGCGTGGCACCCCGAAGTGCGCTACTACGCCATTCACGATGAAGCCGGCACCCACCTCGCCAGCTTCTACACCGACTGGTTCCCGCGCGACAGCAAGCGCGGCGGCGCCTGGATGAACGCCTTTATCACGGGCGGCCCCAAAGAGGACGGTGTCGAGCCCCACCTGGGACTGATGTGCGGCAACATGACGCCTCCCAGCGGCGACACCCCGGCCCTGCTGTCTATCCGCGAGGTGGAGACGGTGTTCCACGAGTTCGGCCACCTGCTGCACCACGCGCTGTCCAGCGTGCCCGTGCGCAGCCTGAGCGGCACCCAGGTGCCCTGGGATTTCGTGGAGCTGCCCAGCCAGATCATGGAGAACTGGGTCATGGAGCGCGAGGCCCTGGACCTGTTCGCCCGTCACTACCAGACCGGCGAGGCCATTCCCGACGACCTGTTTGCCCGCATGGTCGCGGCGCGCAACTACCGCGCGGCCAGCGCCGCCATGCGCCAGTACTCGTTTGGCCTGACCGACCTGTCGCTGCACGTGGAATTTGACCCCACAGGCGAAGCTGACCCCATCACCTACGCCCGCGACATCATGGCCACGTTCTCGTCCACGCCACTGCCCGAAACCTACGCCATGATCGCCTCGTTCAACCACCTGTTCAGCAGCCCCGTGGGCTACGGCGCTGGCTACTACTCCTACAAGTGGGCCGAGGTGCTGGACGCCGACGCCTTCAGCCGCTTTGCTAAGGAAGGCATCTTCAACCGTGAAACCGGGCGCGCCTTCGTGCAGAGCATCCTCAGCCGGGGCAACAGCGCCGACCCGGCTGAGCTGTACCGCGAATTCATGGGCCGCGACCCCGATGCCGACGCCCTGCTGCGCCGCAGCGGCCTGCTTCCCGCCTGATCTTCAGCAGAAATGACTCAAGGCTGTGCCATAAGGCGCAGCCTTTTTTGCTGGTGAGGGGAGGGCCTCGGCTTAGTTCCTGACAAGCAGTCGAGAAGACAGTGCAAATCACCGTTTGAGCCGTGATTCAGAGAGGTGGCTCGGCAGTGCAGAGGAGCAAGCATTCTGCAGGGTGCACGCCCTCATCACTTCTGTGGGCTCACCGGGCCCCAATCTTTCCTGGGGCAACAGGTTCCAACTTCCCGCAAAGATGAAGGCCCAAGAACGCCTGGTTCAACAGGCCTTGTCAGGAACCGCCCCATTGCGCTTGGAGCGGGCCTGCGCGCCGTGCTGTAGGCCGTCTGTCTAAGGCTGTTTGCCCCCGATCACTGCCTTGCAGCCCCAGCTACTCGCTCCTCCACCTCGCCTGCCCTCTCATTCTTGCGGAATTTTTCTCATGCTCTCTGATCAATGTGGGTTAAGATTCCTTCACATGCTGAACGTGACCCCCCGGCGGCTGCTGGGCACGCTGGCGACCCTTGCGGCGCTGGCGACCCCGGCCACAGCCCAGACCACGGCCGAAAGCCAGCTTGTTGCGCGCCTGAATCAGGTGCGGGCCCAGGGGGTCAGTTGCCCGGGCAGCGGCGTGCGCCCGGTGGCGGGGGGGCTGACCTACACTCCGGCCCTCGCCGCCGCCGCCCGGCAGCAGGCGGCGTACATGAGCAGCACCGGGCGCATCAGCCACACCGGGGCCGGGGGCAGCACCCCCCGCGTGCGCGCCGCGAGCACCGGCGTCAATGCGGTCAGCGTGACCGAGATCATCTTTATGGGTGGGGGCGTGAACCCCGAAAGCGCCATTCGCTGGTGGCTGAATTCCGCCGTGCACTGCTTCTGGATGAACGAGCGCCGCTACACCCATGTGGGCGCCGCTGTGGTGCCTGGGTCGCGCGGCACGGCCTACGTGATGGTCCTGAGCAGCCAGCCGCGCTGAAGGCCAACTCAACCACAGCTGGAGGCAACGAGGCTGAAGGTGCCCCCAGTTGCCGTGCCAGGCCGGTGGGCTGAGCGCCCTGCGACAACCAAACGCCCGTTAGGTTTTGTGCCGTACACTGTCTGACAATGAACAAGGTGTACTCAGACGCTCGGGCGGCCCTGGCCGATGTGGTGCGTGACGGTCAGACCATTGCGGTGGGCGGCTTCGGGCTGTGCGGCATTCCTGAACAGCTGATCCTGGCCCTGCGTGACACCGGCGCCAAGGGGCTGACCGCCGTCAGCAACAACGCGGGGGTGGACGGCTGGGGCCTGGGGCTACTGCTGGAAACCCGCCAGATCCGCAAGATGATTTCCAGCTACGTGGGCGAGAACAAGGAGTTCGAGCGGCAGTTCCTGGCCGGCGAACTGGAACTGGAATTCACGCCCCAGGGCACGCTGGCCGAGCGCATGCGTGCAGGCGGCGCCGGCATCCCCGGCTTTTACACCAGAACGGGCGTGGGCACCGTGGTGGCCGACGGCAAGGAACACAAGGACTTCGACGGCGAAACCTACATCCTGGAGCGCGGCATCCGCGCCGATGTGGCGCTGGTCAAGGCCTGGAAGGGTGACCGCGCCGGGAACCTGGTGTACCGCAAGACCGCGCGTAACTTTAACCCCATGGCGGCCACCTGCGGCCGGGTGACGGTGGCCGAGGTGGAAGAACTTGTGGAGATTGGGCAACTGGATCCCGACGAGGTGGACACCCCCGGCATTTTCGTGCAGCGCGTGGTGCATAACCCGACGCCTGAAAAGCGAATTGAGCAGCGCACGACGCGCCCCGGATAAGCAGCGGCGGTGCGGTGAAAGGCCGCTCCACCCTCACACCGGTATTCCGTGACGTTGAGGAGCGGAAAGTACCCCCCTCAAGGCCACGCCAACCGCTGTCTGTCACGGTCACTCGCGCCGCTCGCCCCACATGGCCTGAAGGGATCACCTTCAGGCCATGTGCTTACCGCCTTCACTCCCGCAGGAACTTCAGACCATCTGTCACCTGCTCCATGCACACGCGGCGGGGTCCCGGGGACGCCGACCACCGTTCTGTTCGCTGCGGCCGCATATCTGCGGCCCAGGTGCTGAACAGCTCTTGCTGCCGCCTGGTCAGAACGTTCACGCTAAGCAGGTCGGTGCGGCTAGTGTTGCGCTCATGGGTGGTCTGGTCATAGCCGATCACCTGGAAACAGCCATCCTGAAAACGCACGGTGAAGATCACGCTGCTTTCTGTCCAGGAACCGGCGCTGAAAAATTCGGTCAGCAGCAGAGAAAAGCCGCCTGGGCGCAGATTCAGGGTCTCAAAGGGGTCACTCATGGTGGCCTCTTCATGGCGTGGAATCACGCGGCTCTGAAACGCCTAGCGGTACCCGCCTGAACGCTGGCCGAGGGCGCCCACCAGCAGGCGGGGATTGGTGTTCAGTGGCCACGCGCCCAGCGCAAAGCCCGCTGGGGCCTTCAGGATGTGGCGAGGGTCGTTCATGGGCAGCACCAGCAGCGCATCGTCCAGCCGGTCGCCGTTAAAGTCGGCCTTCAGCCGCTGTTCAATGACCCAGCCGCGTGGCACCAGGGCCTGCACACTGGGGGCTGTTGCGCGCAGGGTGGGCAAGGGGATGGGCGGCAGAGCGCTGGCCCAGGCACCCGAGAGGCCCAGGGCAGCGCCCAGACTGAGCAGGCATCGGCGCATGGGGAGCAGCCTGGATGAAATTTCCCGCCTTGACGCGCGACTTTGCCTACGGCTTAGTGGCCGGTGCCTTCGCGCGTGCGGCCCGGGCTTTGTAGACCTTGTGCATCTGGTCCAGTTCGCCGGTGCAGGGCTGCTGGGTGTTCAGCGGCAGGGCGCTGCCTTTGTCATCCAGCGTCACGCACCAGCGGGCGGCGAACATCTTTTTCACGGCTTTCAGGGCGGGCCCCGATCCCTCGCCGCCGTTCTGGAAAAAGGCCACGACGGCAAAATTGGGGCTGCCCAGGGGGCCGTAGCCCTCGTACCACGCGTGGGTGTATGCGTACCCACCCCGGGCGCTCATGCCGTTCTCGGCGGTGCCGGTCTTGCCGCCAGTGCGCACTGGGAAGAGGCGGGGGCCGATCTCGTGCTGCGCGGTGCCGTAACGGGTGCCGGCCGTGGTGCCGCTCATGCCTTCTTGCACCAGCTTGAAGGCGGCCACATTGCCGTTGCGCACCACGTTCACCGCTGGCTTGCGCGGCTGCAGGCGTCCGCCTACCGCTTTCAACACCGTCAGCGGCCGCTTCTGACCGTCATTGATGATGGTGGACATGACCGAGACCACCTGGGCCGGGGTTACACGAACATCCCCCTGCCCGATGCTCATGTTGAGACCGAAGCCGGGATACCACTTCGCCGCCGGATTGGTGTAGTCGTCAACGTCCAGCAGCACGCCTGTTTTTTCTCCGACAAGTTCCACCCCCGTCGTGCTGTTGTAGCCCAGCTCTGTCAGACGAGCCTTCAATTGTCTGGAATAGGCTTCTGGCTGCGCAGTGGCGGCAGAATGGTAGTACCAGGGGTTGCAGGAATAGGAGATCGCCAAGCGACCATCAACAGGCCCTAGGCTGTATCGTGCCCAATTATTAAACCGCGCGCGGCCAAAGTAATAGCTTGGCGCACAGTTAATCGTAAAGTTGCCCCATTTTTCCACGTACATCAGGGTGGTCGCGATCTTGAACACGCTGCCGGGGTTGTACGCCTGCACCACACGGTTGCTGGTCACGGCGTCCAGTTCGGCCAGAGGACGCTGGGAGTCAATAGCCCAGTTTTTGGCCACCGGGTCGGCGCTGGGGACGCGGGCAAACCAGTTGGGGTCGTAGGCCGGGCTGCTGGCCATCGCCAGAACCTCGTTGGTGCGCGGGTCAATGGCGATGATGGCGCCGCGCGTGTAGGGCTCGGGTGGCTTGCCCTGTGTGGCGCGCCCGGCGTTCACATCCGCCAGCCCCTCCCGCAGCGCCCGCTCGGCGGTGCGTTGCAGCAGCGAATCAAGGGTGAGGGTCACGTCCTGACCTTTGGTGCCGGGGTCAATCACCCGCTCGGTCTGGGGCTTGCCGCTGGCCGTGACCTCGCGGCGCCGCAGGCCGTTTTTGCCCTGCAGGGTGCTCTGCAGGCTGTATTCCAGCCCGGAGCGGCCCACCAGATCGCCTGGGGCGTAGCCGTCTTCCTTCACCTGGGTCTCGGTGGCTTCCTGCACATAGCCCAGCAGGTGGCCCGCCATCTTGCCCTGGGGGTAGACGCGCTCCACGCGCTCGCGCAGTTCCAGGCTGGGCACCAGCACGGTGTATTCGTACAGGGCCGCCAGCTTGTCCTGGGGGATGTTGCGTGCGAGTACCGTTTCGGTTTCGCGCTCGAAGTTGGGTTCGCGCGGCTGGCCGCTGACCAGCACGTCGCCCTTGATGCCCGCCAGATAAATGATCTTGTCCCAGGCCGGAATCGCCTGTGCCGGGTCCTCCGGGTTGCGCCGCCCGGTGTACACCAGATCCACCGCCAGCCGGTTGGTGGCCAGCAGCACGCCGTCGCGGGTGCGGATCTCGCCGCGCAGGGCGCGCAGGATCTCGTCGCGCTGGTAGTTGCTGGCCGACTGCACCGCAAACTGGTCATGCTGCAGCACCTGCAACTGGTACAGCCGCGCCCCCAGGCCCAGCAGGCACAGGTTGAACCCCAGCGCCATCCAGACCACCCGCGTGGCCCCCTGGCGCGCCTGCCGCCGGGTGCGCGCCCGGGCCCCCGCGCGGCGCGCCCGCTTGCGACGGTCAATCAGGTCACCCGCGCGGCTCATCCCAGGGCCTCCTCGGGGCCGGTGCGGGGCCCAAAGGCCCAGGTCACCACCCGTTCCCACAGCGGAAACACCAGCAGCGTTCCAATCATCAGCGCGGGCAGTGTGGCGCGCAGCAGGTCCAGCGTGACCAGGTTGGAGCGCAGCCAGTAGGTCAGCAGCAGGAACATCAGCCACTGCCCGATCACGGCCAGCAGCACGGTGAACACGGCCTGAAAGGGCCCGGAATCCGCCATGTAGCGCCGCACGCCCAGCGCCAGCAGCGCCCCGCCCATCACGCCCGCTGCATGCAGGCCCAGTACGCCGCCACCCAGCAGATCCTGAGCCAGCCCCACACCATAAGCCCCGGCCAGCGCCCACACGGGACTCACGCGCCACGCCAGCGCCGCACCGGTCAGCAGAAACAGGTCTGGCGCGGGCAGGCCCGCCGCGTCGCCCAGGCGCGACAGGAGGCCCTGAACCAGAATCAGCAGCAGCACATAGCCCGCCATCCGCGCCCAGCGGGGTGGGCCGCGCCGGGGCCGCAAGGCGTCGCGCCTCATGGCTGCCTCCCGGACGTCACAGGCCCTCCAGAATCGTTACGTCTTCCACCACACCCACGTCCACCGCCGGCTTGATAATCACCGTGCGGTTGATGTCGTTGGGCCCCAGCGGCAGCACCTTTTCCACCGTGCCCACCGGAATGCCCACCGGGAACACCCCCCCCAGGCTGTTGGTGACCAGCACGTCGCCCGGCTTGATGGGCACCGAGCGCGAGAACGCCGCACGCAGGCGGTCTGGCGGCACGCCCCGGGCCACGCCGCGCCCGCCCCGGTTGCCCTGCAGGGTCACGCCCACGGTGCTCTCCGGGTCCACCAGCGCCAGCACGGTGGCGTGGCCCGGGCTCACGTCCGTGATCTGGCCCACCAGGCCGCGCGGCACCGTCACCGGCATGCGCAGCCGCACGCCGTCGCGCGCGCCCTTGTTCACGTCCAGCCGGGCCAGCAGCGGGCTGGGGTCCACCGCCACCACCTGCGCAATTCCCAGGGCGTTGGGCGCCTGGGTGGTCGTGATTTTCACCACCTGCCGCAGCCGCGAAACCTCGCGGGTCAGCAGTTCGTTGCGCTGGCGCAGCACGTCGTTTTCCTTTTGCAGGGTGCCCACCTGGGCCGCCAGTTGCCGCTCGGACACCAGGGTCTGGTAGGCGCGGCGCACGTTGTCGGCGGCGACCACCGCCAGCTGCGAGAGCGGCGCAATGCCCGAGCGCAGCGCGCCGGGCGGCACCACCTGAAAGCGGGTGGTGACCATGCTCAGGGCCAGCAGCCCCAGCAGGGTCAGCAGCGCGGCGCGGGCCTTCACGCCCCGGGCACCCCGGCGCTCTGCCCCCACACCGGCACCCCGGCGGCGCGCAGCAGGCGGGTGGTCACCGTCAGCGGCAGGCCCACCACGTTGGCGTATTCACCGTCCACCCGTGCCACCAGGGCCATGCCCACGGCCTGGATGCCGTAACCCCCGGCCTTGTCCAGCCCCTCGCCCGTGGCGGCGTAGTAGGCGATTTCGGCGTCGCTGAGGGTGCGGAAGGTCACAGCGGTGCGCGCCACTTCCACCTGTTCATGCCCGCCGCGCAGGACCACTACACCCGTGAACACCTCGTGGGTGCGGCCGGAAAGGCGGCGCACAAAGGCCTCGTTCTCGGCGCGGTCGGCGGGTTTGCCCAGCAGCTCACCCTCAATGGCCACCACCGTATCGGCCGCCAGCACCACGGCCTCCGGTGCCGTGCGCGCCACCGCGCGGCCCTTGAGGCGCGCCAGTTCGGCCGCCAGCCGGGCGGGGTCGGTGTCACTGCTGTCCTCGGCCTCGCCGCTGACCTGCACGGTAAAGCGCACCCCCAGCAGCCCCAGCAATTCCCGGCGCCGGGGGCTGCCCGACGCCAGAATGACCTGCGGCCCCGCGTCTCCGGCGCCGCTGCCTTGGGGGGTCACTCAGTACCCCTCGCCCAGCTGTTCACCGGCCACCAGCGCCACCCCGCCCGAGGTGCCCAGGCGCGTGGCCCCTGCCTCGATCATCGCCTTGGCGTCCTCGGCGCTGCGCACGCCGCCCGCCGCCTTGATCTGGGCGCGGCCCGCGATCACCTCGCGCATCAGGCGCACGTCTTCGGGGGTGGCGCCGCCCGTGCCAAAGCCGGTGCTGGTCTTCACGAAGTCGGCCCCGCCGCGCACAGCCGCTTCGGTGGCGGCGCGCTTTTGCTCGTCGTTCAGGTAGCAGGTTTCAATGATGACCTTCAGCACCGCGCCCGCCGTGGCTTCCCGCACGGCGCGCACATCGGCCTCCACGCTGGCCCAGTCGCCGTCCAGCGCCGCGCCGATGTGAATAACCATGTCCACCTCGTCAGCGCCGGCCTGCACGCTGGCGCGGGCCTCAGCGGCCTTCTGGTCGGGGCTCACGGCGCCCAGGGGAAAGCCGCACACGGTGGCCACTTTCACGTCGCTGCCCGCCAACTGCGCCTTGGCCAGCGGAATGTAAACCGGATTGATGCACACGGCGTAGAAGCTGTGCTTGCGCGCTTCCTGGCACAATTGGATGATGTCCGCCTGCGTGGCGGTGGCTTTAAGGAGGGTGTGGTCAATGTACGGCGCAAGCTTCACGCCCCCCAGAATACCCCCGATGTCTTGAGAAAGATTGAGCCGAAAGGAGGAGGGGGCAGGGGTTTGGTGAGGAGTTGGGGGCAGGGGTAGGCGGCTGTCGGGGAAGGGTCGAGAAGTCGAGGAAAGGTCGAGGGGTCGAGGGCAATGGTTCGGACAGTCCTCGGGCCCGGCGGGCGGCATTTGCGAAAATGTCGTCTCGAACGCCATGCCCGCTTCCCCCCTCTGCTGCGCCGCTTTTCAAGCCCCAGCCTCTGCTGCGCAGCTCTGCGAGTCCCGCACAAGGGGGGAGGAGAAAAACAGCGTGTTGGTCGGTTCGCAGCATGCGAACTGTTGCCACTGTCCGAGCCATTGCGAGAGGGGGTCTGGACGGGACCGGGATTGGCCGGGAAGTGGAAGGCCCTCCAAAACCTTCCTGTCGTCCCTCCCCTCGACTTCTCGACGCCTTGACCCCTCGACCTCACACAGCGCCACGCCGCGACCTCGTAGACCTGCCAACTCTCCTCGCCCTCTTGACCCTCAATCCTCCGCCCCGCGCTACCCTGAACGCCATGAGCGATGCTTCCCCCGCCAGCCCCCAGCCGGGCCAGCCCTTTCCCGACTTCGCCTTGCCGGATGCCCAGGGGCAGACCCACCGTCTGTCCGACTACGCGGGGCGCTACGTGGTGCTGTACGTGTACCCCAAGGATGACACCCCCGGCTGCACCAAGGAAGCCTGCGATTTCCGTGACAACGCGCTGCTCAGGGGCCACGGCGCGGCCATTCTGGGTGTCAGTGCCGATGACGCCGAGAGCCACACAAAATTCGCCGAGAAATACAGCCTGCCCTTTCCGCTGCTCAGCGATGACGGCGCGGCGTTCCTGCGCCAGATCGGCTCGTACGGCACGAAGAACATGTACGGCAAGGTCACCGAGGGCATCAAGCGCCAGACCTTCCTGATTGGCCCGGATGGCGCGCTGGTCAAGAGCTGGCTGGCGGTGAAGGTGGACGGCCACGCCGATCACGTGGCCGCCGCCATTGACAAGGACCGCGCCGCGCGGGGGCCCGCATGAGCGACCTTGAGGCCCTGAAAAAAGAAGCCGCCCTGCGCGCCGTGGCCCTGGTGCAAAGCGGCATGCGAGTGGGCCTGGGCACCGGCAGCACCGCCAAGTACGCCATTGAGGAAATTGGCCGCCAGCTGCAGAGCGGCGAGCTGAGTGGCGTGGTGGGCGTGGCGACCAGCGAGGCCAGCGACGCCCTGGCCCGGCAGGTGGGTATTCCGGTGGAAGCGCTTGACCCCCGTCCGCTGGACATCGCCATTGACGGTGCCGACGAGATTGCGCCCAACCTCGACCTCATCAAGGGGCTGGGTGGCGCCCTGCTGCGCGAGAAGCTGACCGAGGTGCAGGCGCGGCGCTTTATCGTGATCGCCGACCACACCAAGCTGGTGACGCGCATTGGCGAGAAGTCGGCCCTGCCCATCGAGATCGCCCGGTTTGGCTTCCTGAGCACCATCGAGCGCCTGCGTGAGGTGTTGCCCGCTGGCCGCCTGCGCCACAGCGGCGCCCAGCCCTACGTGACGGATAACGGCAACTACATCTTTGATGCCCAGATTCCCGAGGGGCACGACATTGCCGTCCTGGAACGGACCCTGAAGGGCCTGCTGGGCGTGGTGGACACCGGGCTCTTCCTGGGCATGGCCGAGCGGGCGTTCGTGGCGGCGCCGGACGGCGTGACCGAACTTACGCCACAGGGCCGCTAAGGCGCGCCGTGCCTCTGCCTCCCGCCGTGACCGTGCGCCCCATTCAGCCCGGGGACGAGGCGGCGGTAGGGCGCGTGGCCTATCAAACCGGATTTTTCGGCCAGAGCGCCGCGCGGTATTTTCCCGATGCGGCGCTGTTTGCGGCCCTGTGGGTGGGTCCGTACTTCCGGGGCGGTGGCTTCGGTGGCTTCGTGGCGCAGCAGGGCGGCGCGGTGGTGGGCTATGTCCTGGGTTCGCCGTCTCCGGCGCGGTACCGGCGGGCGCTGGCAGGGCTGGTGGTGGAGCGGGCCGGGGATCTGCTGCAAAAGAGTGGGTTCCGGGGCCTGCCATACCTCTGGCGCGCTGCCCGCTGGCCGGCCCCGCACGCCGATGAGCACGCCTTTCCCGCCCATCTGCACCTGAATCTGTTGCCAGAGGTGCGGGGGCAGGGCGTGGGTGAGGCGCTGCTGCACGCCCATCTGCGGGTCCTGGCCGGTGCGGGCGTACCCGGCGTGCAACTGGCCACCACCGCCGAGAACGCAGCGGCCCTGCGGCTGTACGCGCGGCTGGGCTTCACGGTGGCCGCGCGCCGGGTCACGCCCCTGTGGACGCCCTGGCTGGGGCACCCCGCCGAGCACCTGTGCCTGACCCTGGTGCTGGGTGGGGCGGTCGGGGTCGCCCGACCTTAGCCCAGCACCTGCAACTGCCGCTCCAGCGTGGCCGGGTCGTGGGTGGGAAGGTCGCAGGCATGGTTCACGCACAGGTAAGCGGTGCCGTCCCCAGGGCGGCCTTGCACCACCGGCAGGGTGCCGCCCGGTTCGGTCAAGGCCAGGGCAGTAAAGGGCAGGCTAAACCGCGCGGCCACCTGCTCCAGCGGTGCGCGCTCCTCGGGCGTGCCCAGAATCGCCAGTTCGGTGTGCGGGGCGTGCAGGAAGGCTGCCGCCTGCCACAGGCCCCCAAAGCCCCCGGCCGCCGCCAGCATGTCCCCCCGGAACGCCGAGAGCACCCGCCGGGCCCTGGCCTCGCCCGTCTCGTCAGCAAAATAGCGGTGCATCCACAGCCCCAGCAGCGCGCCCGCCGCGTTGTCCGACAGCACGGCGCTGTCAAAGCCAGGCGCGGGGCGGGTCAGCAGGCTCTCGGCCCGCCCGCCCGACGCCAGGAAAACGCCCGCCTCCTCTTCCCAGAAGTCGCGCCCGCAGACGGCCCACAGGTCACGCGCCCAGGTCAGCCAGCGCTCCTCGCCGCTGGCCTGGAACAGGGCGACCAGACCCAGACCCACCAGGGCGTGGTCTTCCATCAAGCCTTCCACCCGTGCTTGTCCGCCGGACCAGACGTGGTAAAGGCCGCCCTCTGGCGCCCGCATCCGCTCGTGCAGAAAGCCGGCCACGCGCTGGGCGATGCTCAGATAGGGACCCTCACCCAGAATGCGCGCGGCGTCCGCAAAAGCGGCCAGCGCCAGTCCATTCCACGAGGTCAGCACCTTATCGTCGGTGCCGGGCTGGGGGCGGCCCTGGCGCAGCAGGAAGAGGCGGGCTTTCAGGCGCTCCAGGTGAGTGCTCAGGCCTTCCTCGCTCTGGCCCCGCTCGGCGGCGAGGTCGGCGACCGGCACCGCCACATACGGCACACTGCGGCGCCCGGCGTCCGGCCGGTGGGGGTCGTGAAAATTGCCGGGGTCGGCAATGCCCAGGTGGCGGCAGAGCAGTTCGGCGTCGGCTTCGTCATTCAGGGCGGCATGCACCTCCGCTGGGGTCCAGGTGAAGGTCAGGCCCTCTACACCGTTCGTATCGGCGTCCTGGGCGCTGTAAAAGCCGCCGCCCGGTGAACGCATCTCGCGCGTCAGGTAGGCCAGGGTGCGCCGCGCGGCGTCCGCGAAAGCCGGATCGCCACTGACCTGAAAGGCCCGCAGCAGCGTGCGGGTCAGCTGCGCGTTGTCGTACAGCATCTTTTCAAAGTGGGGCACCCGCCACTGCCCGTCCACGCTGTAGCGGTGAAACCCGCCGCCCAGTTGATCGTGAATCCCGCCCGCGATCATGCGCCGCAGCGTGTGCAGGGCCATTATGCGGCCGTCCGGGCGGGTCAGCAGGAAGTCCAGCGTGGTGGGGGCCGGGAACTTGGGCGCGCCGCCAAAGCCGCCGTTCGTCTCGTCGAACACCCGGCGCAGGTTGGCCGCCGCGCGCTCCACTTCGTCCGGGCCCACCTCGCTTTCGCCCGCGCGGGGCTGGGTGGCTTCGCGCACATGCTCGGTCAGGGCATGGGCGTTGCCCAGCAGTTTGGGGCGGTCCTCCTGCCACGCCCGCGCCACGCTGGCCATCACGCGCCCAAAGCTGGGCATGCCGTGCCCGTCGCGTGGGGGAAAGTAGGTGCCGGCATAAAAAGGCTCGCCGTCCGGGGTCAGAAAGACGGTCATAGGCCAGCCGCCCTGCCCGGTCATGGCCTGGGTGGCGGCCATGTACACGGCGTCCACGTCGGGGCGCTCCTCACGGTCCACCTTCACGTTCACGAAGTGCGCGTTCATGTAGGCGGCCGTGGTTTCGTCCTCGAAGCTTTCGTGGGCCATCACGTGGCACCAGTGGCAGGTGGCGTAGCCCACCGACAGCAGCACCGGCAGGTCGCGCGCGCGGGCCTCGGCAAAGGCGTCTGGCCCCCAGGGCCACCAGTGCACCGGGTTGTCCGCATGCTGGCGAAGGTACGGACTGCTTTCCTGGGCAAGACGGTTCATGGGGGCAGCGTAGCCTGTGGGGGAGGGGGCCCGGGATGAGGCCACAGGCAGGAGAGGCTTCACGGGAGAGAAGGAAGAGGAGCGGGACGCCTCATGGTTGGAGGGGCCGGACATGGGAGGCGGGCACCCTTTCTGCTCTGGGTAACGCCCGCGACCTCTGGGATTGAGAGGGCTCCCAGGCTCCGGCGCGCCTTCTTCCAGCGAAAGGCAACAGCGGCCTCCCGTCTTCAGCCGCCGCTCTAAGCTCACCCTATGCCGCTGTTCTGCCCACCAGCCACTCCCCTTCGTGTGGGTTTGCGGAGCGCTCTGCTGCTGCTCGCCTTGGGCTCTGTCGCCTCTGCCCAGCGCCTCACGTTGCAGGTGCCGCCCTCGCCCCTGTACCTGAAAGACACCGGGCAGATCACCCTGAGCGCTGTGCTGGAAAACACGGGCCCGCGCCCCGTCACCCTGACCTGCCTGAGCCCGGGCGCCCCCATCCTGCGGGGTGACCTGGGCACATCTGCAGGATGGGCCGGGCAGACCCGCCTCCTTCCCCAGGGGTCGGCCCCCACCTGCACCCGCACTGGACAGGTGCTGACCGTCCCCCCGGGCGCCCGCTACGAATACCACCGCCGCGTGCCTCTGCGCCGCGCCGGGCAGGGCCAGTACCGGGTGGGCTGGAATGTGCGCCCAGCGTCCGGCCGCGCGTGGCTGGTTGCGAACCCGGCCTGGGTGGTGGTTAGCCCTGGCCGCGCTCCCCGGCCCACGCCCACCCCAGAGGCGTACCGCGCGGCCCTGCGCGAAAGCCGCGCCGGGGTGGCGGGCCTGAGCATGGTAGGGCCCCGCCTGCGCGTGACGGTGGTGGACGACCTGTCACGCGCAGCTTTCCTGCAGGCCCTGAAACGCCGCAACCTGGACCCCGCCGCGCTGGACCTGACCGTTCTGCCCCCCGTGACCTTCGGCGCCCGCGCATGGCCCCATCGCGCGGCCCTCACCGTGCGGCGCCAGGGGGAGGGGTACCTGCTGACCCTCATGGTGACTAACCGGGCCGCCCGGCCGCTGACCGGCATGACCGGCCCCTGCCACCCGTTGGCCGTGACCGCGCTGGCAAGTGGCGTGCGCGTGTGGCAGGACGGCCACCGCCCCTGCGCCGACCTGGGCGTGGGGGTGCGGCTGGCGCCCGGCTTCGTCCAGATGGTGACCTTCCGCTGGAACGGCCGCACCAGTCTGGGGGAGCAGGTGCCAGCGGGGCGCTACCGGGTCACGGCGGGCTGGTTCGGCTTCTCGGCCTCGGCGGTGCTGGCGGTGCCGTAGCCGCCTCCCGTACACTGCGCAGTTATGGACTTGAAGGCACAACTCAAGGCAGCGGTGGAAGCGGCGGCCACCCAGATGGGCGCGCCGCTGGACGCCGCCATTCAGGAAACCCCGGCCAACAAGCCCGGCGATTACGGCACCCCCGCCGCTTTTCAGATGGCGAAAATGCTGGGCCAGAACCCCGCCCAGGTGGCGCAGACCCTGGCGCAGACCGTGCAGTTGCCGGCCGGGATCAGCCGCGTGGAGGCCGCCGGGCCCTTCCTGAACTTTTTCGTGGACACGGCCGCCTTTGTGCGCGGCGTGGTGGATGCCCCCTTCGCCATGCCCGCGCAGGGCGGCAAGGTGGTCATTGAGCACACCTCGGTTAACCCCAACAAGGAACTGCATGTGGGCCACCTGCGCAACGTGGTGCTGGGCGACTCCATGGCGCGCATCTTCCGCGCGGCGGGGTTTGCCGTAGAGGTTCAGAACTACATTGACGACACCGGCCGTCAGGCGGCCGAGAGCCTGTTTGCCATGAACCACTACGGCCGCACCTGGGACGGCACGCAGAAGTACGACCACTGGCTGGGCGAAGGCTACGTGCAGCTGAACGCCGATCCCGCCAAGGAGAGCCTGGAAGCGGGCATCCGCGAGGTCATGCACAAGCTGGAAGAAGGCGCGCTGCGCCCGCTGGTGGAGCAGACCGTCAAGGCCCAGCTGGACACCTGTTTCCGCATTGGTGCCACGTACGACCTGCTGGTCTGGGAGTCCGACGTGGTGGGCAGCGGCTTCCTGGCCCAGGCCATGAACATTCTGGAGAGCAGCCGTTACACCTCGCACCCCACTGAGGGCAAGTTTGCCGGCGCCTTCGTGATGGACGTGTCCGAGTTCATGCCGGGCCTGGAAGAACCCAACGTGGTGCTGCGCCGCAGTGACGGCACCGCCATGTACGTGGCCAAGGACATTGGCTACCAGTTCTGGAAGTTTGGCCTCTTTGAAGGCATGAAGTTCAGGCCCTTCATGCAGGACCCGGCCGGCCACACCATCTGGACCAGCGCCCCCGACGGTCAGCCCGACACGGAGAAGCGCTTTGGGCACTGCGACGAGGTCATCAATGTCATTGACTCGCGCCAGAAGCACCCGCAGATGCTGGTCAAAAGCAGCCTGGGCGTGGCCGGGGAACAGGAAAAGGAAGCGCGCTCGATTCACCTGAGCTACGAATTCGTGAACCTGAACGGCCAGACCATCAGCGGGCGCAAGGGCATTACCCTGGCGGTAGACACCGCCCTGGAAGAAGCCAGTGGGCGCGGCTTTGCCGAACTGAGCGACAAGAACCCCGAACTGGCCGGCCGCGCCGACGCGCCAGAAATTGCCCGCCGCATCGGCGTGGGTGCCCTGCGCTTTGCCATGCTGCGCAACGAGCCCAGCCGCTCGTTTGACTTTGATCTTGAAAAGGCCAGCAGCCTCAGTGGCGACACCGCGCCGTACATCCAGTACGCCGCCGTGCGCGCGGCGAACATTCTGCGCAAGGCCCAGGAGGCCGGGTACGCCGTAGACGGCACGGGCGCCAACTGGGACGCGGTGCCCGAGGTGGACCTGATTCTGGCCAAGCAGGTGGCGAAACTTCCGGAAATCGTGGCCCAGGCGGTGCGCCTCCACTCGCCGCACGGGGTGGCGCAGTACGCCCTGGATCTGGCAACCAGCTTCAACGCCTGGTACAACGCCAAGGACAAGCAGGGCAAGCCCGCCACCAACGTGCTGCAGAGCCCCGAAGGGCTGCGCGAGGCCCGTCTGGCGCTGGTGGCCCGTCTGCGCGCGGCCTTTGAAGACACGCTGGGTCTGATTGGGATTGAGATTCCGGCGGCGATGTAAGGAGCGGGAAGCGTGGCGTGTGGAGCGTGGTCCAAGGGCCGCGCTCCACCGCTTTTTGAAAGTGATCAGCTGGGGGAGGGCACCCGGCCTTTCAGCACCTGCTCAATGAATTCGCCTTTACGGTTGGTGTAGACCCGGCGCTGCTCTGGGTGGGCCTGAGCCAGTGTCTGCTTGAGGCGGGCGTAGTCGTCGCGCAGGTCCGCACTCTGGCGCAGTGCATCCCGGAAAGTCAGGTAGGCGTGCCAGTGCGGGTGGCCGGCGCTCAGCACATGGAGGTAGTGGGTGCGGGCCTCGTCGCTGCCCCGGGCAAAAAAGGCTTCCCCCTTGCCCACCGGGTCGCCCATGAACACGTACCCCAGGGTGGCGAGTGGCTGGGCACAGGCGGCCACCCTTTTCTGGTCCGGCACGGCCACCGCGAGGTCCAGCACCGGTTTGGCCACCAGCCCCGGAATGCTGGTGCTGCCGATGTGCTGGATATCGCTGGCAAGAGTCCCCAGCACCCCGGCCACGCGGGCGCGTTCCTGTTCAAACAGCGCCGGGTAGGCCGGTGACCAGGGCCGCAGTTCGACCATGCCCCGTTTGAGTCCAAGGGTCATGGGGGCAGTGGAGGGCGCGGGCGTCGCTGGAAACGGAACGGCGGGGCGGCGACCTTATGTCTGTCTTTCCAGCTCCCTCAGCGTCACCGACCTCAGCCCCTGTGTCTGCATGGCCTGCAGCAGCGCCGGGAGCATAGGCACTGTGACCCGCGCCCCTGGCCCGGCGTCGTGCAGCACCACCACCGCGCCGGGCCGCAGCCGGGGGAGGAGGGCCTGAAGGGTACGGCCCGGAGATGCTCCCTTCTGCCAGTCGCCGCCTTCCACACTCCAGTGGGCGCCGCGCAGCCCTGCCGTCCGCTGCCCCAGAATGGTCGCCAGGGTATAGGCCCCGTGGGGCGGGCGGTGCAGGGTGACCGGCTGCCCCGTCACGGCCGCAATGCGCCGCGCCGCCTCACCGGGGTCCAGAAACGCCGACCACGGCGACCGCACCCAGGCGTGAAGGTGTCGCGCGGCGTGGGCCTGCACCTCGTGGCCCTCGGCCAGCAGGCGCCACACCAGGGCCGGGTGCGCCTCGGCGTGGGGGGCCAGCACGAAGAAGGTGGCGTGCATCCCTGCCGCCTTCAGGGCGTCCAGCACAGCGGGCGTGGTCTGGGGGTCTGGGCCGTCGTCAAAGGTGAGGGCCAGCTGCCCGGGGCGCGGCGGCCCCTCGCGCAGCACCCCCAGATTCAGCCGCTGCACCAGCAGGTAGGGCAGGCCGATGTACCCCAGCAGCAGGGCGCCCCCCCAGGCCAGGGCGCGCCTCATACCCGCCCCAGGCGGCGCAGCAGTTCGGCGGCCACGCGGTCAGCGGCGTCGGGCTGGCTGGCCGCGTGGGCGGCGCGGGACATGCGGGCATGCTCGTCTCCGTCCAGGGCGCGCAGCACGGCCGGGCGCAGTTCGGCCAGCGTGCGGGCCCAGATCGCCGCGCCCCGGCGTTCGAGGTACAGGGCGTTGTATTCCTCCTGGCCAGGAATAGGGGCGTGAATCACCATCGGCACGCCCAGGGTGGTGGCCTCGGCCACGGTCAGCCCGCCGGCTTTGCCCACCACCAGATCGGCGGCGGCCAGCAGTTCGGGAAACGAGGTGGTAAAGCCCAGGCGGTGCAGCGTGGCCCCGCCCAGCTGGGCCACCCCGTGCCCGTCGGCGCCGGCCAGCACCAGCACCTGCACGCGCACCCCCAGGTTCGCCAGTTCGGTCAGCACCCGGCCCTGCGCGCGGTAGCTGCCGGTGCCGCCTGCCGAGAGCAGAATCAGGGGCAACTCTGGGTCCAGGCCGTGTTTGGCCCGCAGCGCCGCCTTGTCGGCCCCGACTAGTTCGCGGTAGATACCCGCAATGGGAATGCCCGTGACCGCCACGCGCTCCGGCGGAATGCGGCAGCCCAGCATCTGCTCGCGCGCCTCCTCACTGGGTACCATCAGCAGGTCGGCTTCAGCGCGGGCCCAGTGCTGGTGCACCCGGTAGTCGGTGACCACCAGCGCGTTCAGGAATTCGGCGCCGGTGCGGCGGCGCACGTTGTCGGCCAGGGCCACGGGCGTGGGGTACGAACTCACCACTGCCTCCGGGCGCACCTCCTGCACGTCGCGGCGCATGGCGCGGTAGCCCAGCCAGCCGAACACCTGCGCGGTGGGCGCCTGTTCGCGGTCGGTCCACTGGTAAAAGGCGCGGTACACCGCCGGCATGTGCCGCACCCACAGGTCGTAGGTGCCCGCCGTGACCGTGCGCTCCACTGGGCTCATGTACTTGAGCAGGTCGGCATGGCGCACCTGTAGCGGTACGCCCCGGGCCCGCAGGGCGGCGTCCAGGGCCCCGTTCGCCTGGTGGTGCCCACTGCCGAACGACGCCGACACGATCAGCGCGCGCAGCGGGTCCCCGGCGGTCACGCGCGCCTCAGCAGGGTCAGGCCCAGGGCCAGAAACGCGATATTCGCCAGCCACACACCCAGTTCAGGGAAAGTGGGAAAAGCCCCCGCCACCGTGAGCCCCACCAGAAACAGCAGGTAATACGCCACGGCCAGCGCCAGCGCCACCCCCAGGCTGACCCCCAGGGTCCGGCCAAAGCGCAGCGCAAATGGCAGCGCCGCCAGCGCCAGTACGAGGTTGGCGAAAGGCAGGGCCAGCTTGCGGTTCAGGCTGAGGCGGGCCTGATGCCGGTCCTCGGGCTTGGCCTCCGGGTCGCGCAGGATGGCGGTCAGCTCGCGCCACCCCTGGGCATCGGCCCCAATGGCGTCGGCGTATTTCGCCAGCGTTTCCTTGCGGCTCAGGCCCGTGTCCACGGTGAGGGAATCGCTGGTCTTTTCCGGCACGATCACGCTGGGAAACACCGCCTGCACCGCCGCGCGAAAGGCCGCCGGGTCGCCTTCGGGCAGCCGGGTAAGTTGCCGGGCCGCCGCGAAATCCACGGCAAAGGTGGCGTAGTCCCGCAGGGTCAGCCGCTGCCCTTCGTAGGTGCCCCGCTCGGCCAGGATGAGGGTGCCGCGCTGGTGGTTGTCCGCCTGCCACTTCTCCACCCGCACGCCCTGCAACTCGCGCGTTACGGCGTCATAGCCGCGCAGGTACAGGGTCAGGCCACCTCCCAGGTCCACCGTTTTGCCTGCCAGCTGCCCCAGCCCGGCGCCGGTCAGCGTGTCCCAGTACAGGCCGCGCGTCTCTACATTGGCGCGTGGCGCCACCCACAGGCTCAGCCACACGCTCAGCGCTGTGACCAGCAGGGCAGTCACCGCCGCTGGCCGCGCCACCCGTCCCAGGCTGATCCCCCCCGACTGCACCGCTACCAGTTCGCGCTCGGTGCTCATGCGGCCAAAAGCCACCACGGTCATCAGCACCACCGCCATGGGGAGCACCTTCACCAGCGTGTCGGGCACCTGATACGCGATCCACTGGCCCACCAGCCCCAGGGGCACGCCCTGCAGCCACTGGCTGGACACGAAAAAATACCCGAAGCACAGAATGGCCGTGAACAGCGCCGTCCCGGCCAGCAGCGGCGGCCACAGCTCGGCGGTGACAAGGCGGGTGAGTCGGGTCATGAGGGGCCTTCGGCCCCGGAAGTGGGGTGTGGGGTGTGGGAAGTGGGAAAAGACAGAAAACCGGCCCCCCTGGTGCGCCTTGCCTGGAAAAAGGGCCTAGGGCTGCGTTGTTTCCACTTCCCACTCACCACTGACCACTTACCCTTTGGCAACGGCAAACAGAATCGTCGCTTCCGCCGCCAGTTCGCCGTCGACCTCGGCGCGGCAGGTGGTCTTGCCCAGGCCCCGGCGCAGGAATTCCAGCTTGGCGTGCAGGTGCAACTGGTCGCCGGGAATCACCTTGCGCTTGAAGCGGGCGCCTTCCACACCAGCCAGGTAGCCCACGGTGCCGGGTTCCAGTTGCCCGTGCAGGCAGAACATGCTGGCCTGCGCCATGGCCTCCACGATCAGCACGCCGGGCATCACGGGTTCCTGAGGGAAGTGCCCCGGAAAGTAGGGCTCGTTCACGCTGACATTTTTCAGCGCGTGTACGGTGCCGCCATCGGCCGAAAGCACCCGGTCCACCAGCACAAAGGGAAAGCGGTGGGGCAGGGTCTGCAGGACCTCTTGAATCAGGATAGGGGACATGAAGCCTCCTTTTGAGCTCTGGGCTCTGGGCCATGAGCCATGGGCAAAAACAGGGGAGAGCGCGCCGGGGCGACCCTCTCCCACCTCATGACCCAGAGCCTCTGGCCCACGGCTGTCTTTTTACCGCCGCAGATAGTTGTCGCTGCTGACCAGACTGTCGCCCAGGACCGGGATCATTTCCAGGGCCATGCCGGTGCCCACGGCCACGGCTTCCACCGCGTTTTCGGCCACCGCCACCGGAATCCCGGTGGTCTGGCGCAGCAGTTCGTCGAAGTTGCGCAGCAGCGAGCCGCCGCCGGTCATCACGATGCCACGGTCAATGATGTCGCTGACCAGTTCGGGGGGGGTGATTTCCAGCACCCGCTTCACGCCTTCCACGATCTTGGTGACAGGCTCCGATAGGGCCTCGACCACATCGGTGCTGTCCAAGCTGATGGTCTTGGGCAGACCGTTCACCAGGTCACGGCCACGCACCTCGGCAGTCAGGTTCTCGGCGTCGTCGAGCAGCATGGCCGCGCCCACCTTCACCTTGATTTCCTCGGCGGTGCGCTCACCAATCAGGACGTTGTGCTTGCGCCGCACGTAGCGGATGATGCTCTCGTCGAACTCGTTGCCTGCCACCCGCATGGATTCAGAGACCACGATGCCGCCCAGCGAGATCACGGCCACGTCGGTGCTGCCCCCGCCGATGTCCACGACCATACTGCCCACCGGCTCGGCGATTTTCAGGCCCGCGCCAATGGCGGCGGCCAGGGGTTCTTCGATCAGGAAGGCACGCTTGGCATTGGAGTTCAGCGCGGCGCGCAGCACGGCGCGTTTTTCCACGTCGCTGACGTTGCTGGGCACGCCCAGCATCAGCTGCGGCTTGAAACCGAACAGCCGACCCGCGCTGCCCTGCACCTTCTGAAGGAACATGGAAATCATCTTCTCGGTCAGGCCCTCGTCGGCAATCACGCCGTCCTTGATGGGCCGCACCGCCACGATGCCGCCGGGGGTGCGCCCAATCATGCGGTACGCCTCTTCCCCCACGGCCTTGACCTGCTTGTTGTCGCGGGCCATGGCAATCACGCTGGGTTCCTGGAGCACCAGGCCCCGGCTCTTGCTGTAAATCAGGAACGTGGCCGTTCCCAGGTCAATTCCGATGTCTTCAGACAGCCTCACTTTGCCTCCGGTACAAACCCCACAATCGTACCACGCACCATGAGGACCGCCTAAAGCGGCGTGAGAAGCGCGTCAACCCGCGCCCCGCGCTTACCCCCGGGGCTTGACATACGCGGCGGCGGCGGCCACGAGGCTGGTGAGCACCATCAGGCTCAGGGCCTGGGCCACGCCGCTCCAGTGGGCCACGCCCAGCCCCTCGGCCAGGGGCCGCACCAGCGCCCCCAGCGAGCGCAGCCACAGCGGCCCGCCCCCGGAAATCGAGCCCAACAGGCCCAGGGTCAGCAGCCCCAGCACGCCGGTCAGGGCAAACAGCAGCAGGCACAGCACCCAGCCCAGCACCCGCCACGCGCGCCCTCTTACGTCTGTCTGTGCCATTGCGTGCCGCCCCCGATCATTGCGGGGCATTGTAAAGGGACAGGGGCCGGGACGTGCGCCCTCCAAGTAGCTCGCTGTTGATCTTTAGATCAACCGAGCGGAGCGAGAAGCGAAAAAAGTGCCTCACCCCGAGAATGGAAACGTTTCTGCGCTGTTCTGAAACGTTGGAATGGGAGGGGTGAGGCACTTAAAAGGAGGGGAACGCTAAACTTCCCCGCGTGACCCTGCCCGCCCGCGTTCGCGTGACCTGCCCGCCGCTGCCTCTGGCCCCTGCCCTGCGCGCCGCCGCCGCGCGCCTGTGTCCCCAGGCCCCCGCCGCCCACCTGACCGCTGCCGCCCTGGCGATTGCCGGCGGCACCGTGATCGGCGCCCACCTGCGCTGGGACGGTGGCGAGGCCGCTGCCGTAGAAACCGGCTGGCGCGGCCGGGGCATTGAAGAGGCACTGGCGGAGGCTGTCGGCCGTAGCGTGTAGGAAACTCGGGCCTGATGGGGTCTCTGGCCCCGATGAATGCGAACCCGAGAGCAAGGCACGACAGCAACCTCACACCAAAGCCTCTGACAGGATGCAGGACCCTCCCGCGTACCGCCCCCTGCGGCCCTCCTCCCTCTTTTCCCCCAATCTCCCTAACGCCCGTTTGGTAGCCTGCACCCATGACCGTCACCGACGCCCCCGGCATGACCTTCGCGCTCAGCGACGACCAGCGCCTGATCGTGCAGCACGTGCGCGACTACGCCCGCGCGGAACTGGCGCCCAAGGCCGCCGAGTATGACCGCAGCGGCGAGTACCCGCGTGAACAGCTGCGCGGGCTGGCCGAGCTGGGCCTGCTGGGCGCCACCGTCCCCGAGCGCTGGGGCGGCGCCGGCCTGGACAGCGTGACCTACGCCCTGTGCCTGGAAGAAATCGCCGCTGCCGATGCCAGCGTGGCCGTGATCGTCTCGGTGCAAAACGGCCTGCCAGAACAGATGATTCTGCGCTACGGCACCGACGAGCAAAAAGTGCGCTACCTGCAGCCCCTGGCGAGTGGCGAGCACATCGGCGCCTTTTGCCTCACCGAGAGCGGGGCGGGCAGCGACGCCGCCAGCCTCCGCATGCAGGCGGTTCGTGACGGCGACCACTGGGTGCTTAGCGGCACCAAGGCCTGGATCACCAGCGGCGGACAGGCCGATACCTATCTGGTGATGGCGCGCACGGGCGGCAGCGGCGCGCGCGGCGTGTCGTGCTTCATTGTGGAGAACGGCACGCCGGGGCTGTCCTTTGGCAAGCCCGAGGAAAAGCTGGGCCTGCATGCCTCGCACACCACCACGGTCACCTTTGAGGATGTGCGCGTGCCCCACGCCAACATGGTGGGCGAGGAAGGCCAGGGGCTGATCATTGCGCTGGCCAGCCTGGACGCCGGGCGCATTGGGATTGCCATGCAGGCCCTGGGCATTGCCCGCGCCGCGCTGGAACATGCCACGCGCTACGCCAACGAGCGCGAGCAGTTTGGCAAGAAGCTGCGTGAATTCGAGGGGGTGTCCTTCAAGATTGCCCGCATGGCCGCGCGCATGGAAAGCGCCCGGCTGGTGGCCCTGAAAGCCGCGTGGCTCAAAGATCAGGGCAAGCCTTACGGCAAGGAAGCCAGCATGGCCAAGCTGCTGGCCAGCGAGGCGGCGGTGGACGGCACCCGGGACGCCATTCAGATTTTCGGCGGCAACGGCTACAGCCGCGAGTACCCCGTCGAGCGCCTGTACCGCGACGCCAAGGTGACCGAAATCTACGAGGGCACCAGCGAGATTCAGCAGCTGGTGATCAGCCGCGCGGTGTTTGCCGAATTGACCTGAGCAGAGGGCGGCCCACTGTCTTCCGGCCCGGGTCTGCCTTACTCGACCCGGGCCGCCCTGTTTCAGGGAGACTGCAGGGCAACGTAAAGAAAGCGCCTCTCACCGCCGGGCCAGCTCAAGCGCGACAATGCCCCGCATGCGCCAATTGCTGTGGGTTCCAGGGACCTTTCTGGTGCTGGCGGTGCTGGTGGACCTGCTGGTGACCTGTATTCAGGCGGGCGAGGGCCGCCTCAACCGCACGGTGCAGCGCACGCTGTACGGCATTCTCAGCGCGCTGGCCCGGGTGCTGCGCCAGCGCTGGCCGCTGGTCTGGAGCACGCCGGTTCTGATCATGGGCACGCTGCTGGTCTGGACGGTGCTGACGTGGCTGGGCTGGACCCTGATCTTCTGGTCGCAGCCGGGCGCGCTGATCCGCTCGGATACCGGGCAGCCAGCGGCCTTCTGGGCCACCTTCTATTTCGTGGGCTACACCCTGAGCACCCTGGGCCTGGGCGAGATCGTGGCGCACGAACCGCTGTGGCGCATTCTGACGGACGTGGCGGCCATTTCTGGCTTTTTCCTACTGACCTTTGCCATCACCTTTATCGTGCCGGTGGCGCAGGCACGCGCCGACCGCCGTGAGCTGGCCCTGGCCTTGCACCGCGCGGGCCCCGGCGCCCAGGGCCTGATTCTCACTGCCCTGGACGACCACGACCGGGGCCTGCACAGCCTGACCGTGGACCTGCACACCGTCCTGAACCGGGTGGACGCCGCGCACCTGAACACGCCCTACTTGCACCGCCTGCACGACCACGAACGCCAGGACGCCCTGGACCTGCACCTGCCGGCCCTGGGCGAGGCGCTGCTGATCCTGCAGGGCGCGCTGCAGGGCGAGTGCCCCCACGGCCTGCGCCGCGCCCTGGCCAGCGTGGACAGCCTGAGCCAGACCTTCCACGCCACCCACGGCGGCGCGCTGCCCCCGCCCCCCCCGTGGCCGGATCTGACCCTGCTGCGCGCGGCGGGCCTGCCCCTGAAAAGCGACAGCGAACTGCGGGCCTTTCTGGATACCCACCGCGACCTGCGCCGCCGCCTGCGCGCCATGAGCGCCGCTGGTCTATGGACCTGGGACGAGGTGGCCCAGCCTGCCAAAGACATTTGAGGGTGATTGGGGGGAAGGGCCGTGAAGTGACCTCAAACCCATAGGGAACGAAGAGGGGAGGTGGTGGGGAAAGTGCAGCTCGATGCTCCCGCTCAGGACTGAGGCGCTCCTCGCCCCGCCGTTCTAGGGCTTCACCCGCTCTGGGGATGAGCTGCCTATCCGCGCTGGGATCTTGAGCCCAGCCGAAAAACGCTCTTCGGGTACAAGCGCATGTCCATGTCCAGCTTCGCCCCTACCGTCACTCCGACGCGGGGCCTTCCTGCTCACTCCCTGGTTCATCGGGGGTCTGGGTGCCCGCCAGCCGCTCGGCCAGCAGGTGCTCGAAGACCTGGAGTACATGGGGCGCTTCTTCCTCGGCCAGCAAGGGATCGTGTTCGCTGCCGAGCAGCTCATCGGCCCCCTGCAGCGGCAGCACGCGCAGGGCCGCTTCCACTACGGCCGGGTCAAACTGCCGCCCGGCCTGCGCCTGCAGTTCTTCCAGCGATTGCTCGACTGTCCAGGCCAGCTTGTAGGGCCGGGCCTGCGTCAGGGCGTCAAAAACATCGGCCACGGCCACAATGCGCCCGGTCAGGGGAATGGCCTCGCCGCGCAGGCCCAGTGGGTAACCGCTGCCGTCCCAGCGTTCGTGGTGCGACCGGGCAATCTCCTCGGCCATCTGCAGCAGCGCGGAGCGGCCACCCGACAGAATCCGGCCACCAATCAGGGGGTGCTGCTGCATCTGGGCAAATTCTTCCGGGGTCAGGCGGCTCCGTTTGAGCAGAATGCGGTCGGGAATACCGATCTTGCCCACGTCGTGCAGGCGCGCCGCCACCCCCAGCATGCTGGCCTGCGCCTGGGGCCAGCCCAGCGCCCGGGCAATGCGGGCGGCGGCGCGGCCCACCCGGCGCGTGTGCTCGCCGGTGGTGTCGTCGCGGTACTCGGCCGCCACGGCCAGGCGCGTGACCACCTCGTGCTGGGCGCGGGCCAGTTCGGCGGTGCGTTCACGCACCTGCTGCTCGGCCGCTTCCTGCGCCTCCTGGGCCATGGCGGTCCGCAACTGGTACAGCCGCGCGTCCTGCTGAGCCCGTTCCACCTCAAACTGAATGGCCAGCTGGCGGGTTTGCCGCTCGCGGTCGGTGTCAAAGCGTTGCCGCTCCAACTGGCGCAGGGTATGCGCGCAGGCCAGCGCGCGCTGCAGGTCGCCGCGCTCCTCGTAGAGCGCCATCAGCGCCTCGGCCGCCTCGATCTGCTGTTTGGGAAAGCCCGCTTGAATGGCCAGCTTCTCGGCCTGCCGCAGATCGGCTTCGGCGGCGTCCAGGCGCCCCGCGCGCAGCTGCAGCCGGCCCAGGTTCAGCCGCGCTTCCACCTCCCCCTGCGCCGAGCCCACCTGCAAGGCCAGTTGCAGCGAGCCTGTAAAAAACACCTGTGCCTGTGCCAGTTCGCCCGTCCGTTCATGCAGGGTGCCCAGTGAGTCCAGCGCGCTCAGCTCGCCCAGCGGAAACCCGATGGTCCGGCTTTCGGTCAGGGCCTGTTGGAGATGCGTGCCGGCCTCATCCAGCGCCCCCACTTCCAGGGCAAAGACCCCCAGGTTCAGCGTGACCAGGGCGCGCTGCTGCGGGGTATTGACCTCTTGCAGCGAGTGATAGGCCGCGCGCATCACCTCGTAGGCCAGCTGGTGATCGCCGCACATGGAATGCACCTGCGCCAGGTTGCTCAGAATGGGCGTTTCCAGCGCCGAGGGCCCCGGCAGGCTCTTGGCCAGCTGGTAGGCCCGGTTGAGCTGTTCCAGGGCTTCTTTGTACTGCCCCAGCTGGCTTTGCTGCGCGGCGATGTTGGTCAGGCACTGCACCTGCCCGGTGACGTCGCCCAGGCGGGTGTTGATGTCCAGCGCTGTGTGCAGATGCTGCAGCGCCTGTCCCGATTCGCCCCGGTGATGGCTGACCGCCGCCAGCTGGTTCAGGGCCGTGGCCTCCAGGTCGAGCGCGGGCAGGCGCGTGGCCAGCGCCCGGGTCTGGTCCAGCGCCCCCTGCGCGTCATCGAACTGGCTGGTGGCCAGAAAGATGCGCCCCAGCAGCAGCCACGCTTCGGCCGCTGCCCGGTGCGGGGGCCGGTTCTCGAAGAAGGCGGTGGCGCGGCGCAGGCAGTCGGCCGCCCCGGGCAGGTCGCCGGTGGCGTACAGAGCGCGGCCCTGCCAGAACGCCCAGCGCCCCGCCTCGACTTCGGGCGGGCGGTCGCCGCGCTTCAGCAGCTCCAGCGCCGCCGCTGGGTCCGTATCCAGAAGCGTTTCCACAGGATGAGGCGCCGGCAGGCCCGGTGCCGTGTGGCGCACAGGCAACGTCACGGGCTCTAGAACCGGATGACGCTTTTCAGGAAGGCCGGCAGGTCCAGGCGGCCCTTGATGCCCAGGCGGTTCTTGTATTCGCTGTTGGCGCCGTCGCTGTACACATTGAACGCCGACTCGGCCATCTTCTGGCTGACCTCTTTGGCCGGCACGGTGAGAGGCTGGCCCAGCGCCAGGGCCAAGCCGCCCGCCGCCATGGGCGCCGCCATAGAGGTGCCGCTCCAGGCCGCTACGCGGCCGTCTGGGGCAGGCGCGGCCACGTTCTCGCCGGGGGCCACCATCTCCAGGCTCTCGGCATAGTTGGAGAAGCTGGATTTCAGGTCGCGCAAGTCCACGCTGCCCACGCTCAGCAGGTTGTCGCCCAGAACGCCTTTCATCTCGGCGAGGCTGGCGGGCGAGGTGATGCGGCTCATGTTGTCGTTGCCTGCCGAGGACACCACCAGCACGCCCTGTTCAGCCACGCGGCGCACGGCGTCCTGGACGGCCGGGGAGTTCTGGGTGCTGCCCAGACTCAGGTTGATGACCTGCGCGCCCTGCTGCGCCGCGTAGGTGATGGCCTGCGCCACCATCGCCACATCGCCGGAGCCGTCCGGGCCCAGGACACGCAGCGGCAGAATCTGCGCGCGCGGGGCGATCTGCAGCACGATTCCAGCCACGTTGGTGCCGTGCCCGTAGGCGCCCTGTCCCAGCACGCCTTCTTCCTGTGGCGTGGCGTCTCCACCGTAGAAATCCCGCCACGTGCCCGGGGCCGTCAGGGCCCCTGCAAAGGCTGGATGAACCAGATCAATGCCGGTGTCAATCACGGCCACCGTTACGCCGGCACCCAGATTCGGGGCCAGGCGGTGGGCGGTTTCCAGGCCAATTTTCTGCCACAGGGCGGTGTTCTCGGGCAGTGGCGCGTAGGTGCCCCCGGACCAGATGCTGCGCGAGCCGCCGGACCACACGTACACGCTGCCGCCGGACCACACGGTCACGGCGCCGTTCATCCTGGCGCTCAGGCCGCCGCCCCCGCCGAAGACGTCGCGGTTGGGTTCGATCCGGGCCGGGCGGCCCCCCAGGGCGCGCAGGCCCTGCACGGCAGGCGTGTTCAGGCCCACCAGAGCGGTGCAGTCTTCGCCCTCGCAATCGGCACTGGGCCACGACAGCACGGTGCCGCCCACCTTCTGGGCCAGTTGCGCTGGGGTATCGCCGGGGAAGACGGCCACCTGGGCCACGGTGTCGTAGCGGGGAACCTGGGTGGTGGGCGTGGCAGGGCCAGTCGCGCAGCCCGTCAGCAGGGCCACGGTCACGCCAAGCAGAGAAAGGGGACGGTTCATTCGCGGCCTCCTGGCCAGGACAGGGAAAAGGAAGAGGGCAACACTCGACAACGCCCTCTCATTCTGAGCTGCGGGCGGCACCCTTGCCTATCCCACGCCGGGTGAACGGGTTGGCGCTGTTTGCAGGGTTTTGCACAGAAAAGAGGAGAAAACGGCCAGTTTACGCCCTGCTGCCTTACAACTGCCAAGGTTTCGGCTGTTTCCTTAATCTTTAAACAACGGATGCCCCCGCTGGGTGGTGTGGCGCCGGATCAGTTCGTCACGCGCAATGACCGCCAGACGAGGCACGTGTGCCTTCTCGGGGTCCGAGACCCCGTAGGCCCGGCGCAGGGTACGCGACCACCACGTCAGACGGCGGCGGTGCGCGGGCGGCAGGTCAAGGACTGTGAAGCCGTACAGGGCCAGCACATCGGCAAAGATGCTGATGCTGAAGACGGCTGGCCGTGCGCGGCATTCGGGGTCGTCGCGCACGGTGGCCGCCAGATCCCGGATGGAGTGCGTGACGATGCGCCGCCCCGCCACCGGCCGCTCGGCCAGTTCGACGAGGCGGGCGCTGTCCAGGTGAAACTCGGTGAGGCGCTCGCCGTGCCGGATGGTGAGGCCCTCCGGCAAGGCCGGGTGCGGCACCGTCACGTCGGCCAGGGGGTAGGGCGCCGCGCCCACCCGGAAGAGGCTGCTGGCATGTCCGCCAATGCGGTGAATGCCTCCTACGCGGTCATACAGCACGTCCACCGCTTGCAGAGCGGTGGCGGGCAGGTCCCGCCAGTTCTCAGGCCGCACGCCCCGCAACCCGTCCAAGCCCCGAACCTCGTAGCCGCGCGCCTGAAGGTCGGCCAGTAGCGGGGGCAGGTGTAGCGCTGCCGGATCGGTGCCGGACCGTTCCAGCAGCGCGCCGGGGCGCCGGCCGCGCAGTGGCCCGCCCCACGCACCGCTCGGCTGGCCCACCACGGGTGTGAGGCCGCTCCAGCGCCCAGCCAGGGTGGCGGCCACCCGGCTGACCCCGGGACCGGGGGCGAAGAGGGTGGGGGGCGTGCCCAGCAGGGCCGCGAAGTCGTGGCGGGCCACCCGCACCTGCCGGGCCAGCGCCCACGGACCAGTCCACGGCCCCGGTCCCACCAGGGGCAACACCGTGTGCCCTTCTCGGCCTGCCTGCTGGACCAGGGCCGGATGGGCGCGGGCGGCCGCCTCGTCAAAGAGGAAGGTCGCGGTGGCGCCCGCTGCCTGGAGCGCGTCCAGCAGCGCCGGCGTTACCTGGGGGTCCGGGCCGCCGCGCAGCAGCAGCCCCACCCCCGGCTGGGCACTGCGGGCCCGGCGCACGGTGCCCAGCCCGGCCCAGCGCGTGGCCTGCTCGGCGGCCCAGGCGACGCCGCCCAGGGCCGTCCCCAGCGCCAGCACCTGCCGCCATGGCCTGTTCACAGCGGCCACTGTAGCAGCCTGCCCCGCGCGGGGCGGCAGGGCCACGGTCCCTTCAGGGCATGGGCACCAGGGTGTCGTGCCACAGGGCGCGCCGGGCCTGCTCTCCTGCGGTGGTCAGGGTCAGCCCCGAGAGGGACAAGCCCGCCACCTGCGGCGCCTGGGCGGTGTAGGCCGGCCAGTCTGGACCGGGTCGGCCACTATGCACAAACGCCGCCCACGCGGCCTGCATCTGGCGGGCCAGGGCGGTGCGGCGCCCGGCCTCGCCCCCGCGCAGCAGCCCCGAAGCGTGGCCCAGCGGGCGCGGCCACAGAAACAGCAGGTCCATCCCGTGCGTGGCCCCCAGCCCAAACAGGCGCGTGCCCCAGTCAAAGCGGTAGCGGTACACCGGGGCCTCTGGCGGATGGGCCCCCAGCAGGGCGTCGTTGCCTACGTGAAAAAACAAATCGGTGCCCAGGGCCACCAGACCGTCCGGGGTGTCCGGGTACTGGGCCAGCACCGCGCGCACCTGCCCCGGTGCCAAGTGGGGCACCATCACCCGGGTCAGCAGGGCGCGGTCGGTGCGCGGAAAGATACGGTCGGGCACCTTTACGAACAGGGAATAGTCCTCGCGGGCGGCGCCCAGCAGCAGTGGCACGGAGGCCGCCGGGGCCGACAGCAGGGCCTCTGGGCCGCCCGGCAGCACACGGCCGTCCAGAAAGGGCCGGGAATTCAGGCGCCGGGGCCGCACCTGTTCCAGGCGGTGCAGCGCCCGCACGAAGGCCTCCGGCGGCAGGGTGAGCAGCCGGTCCACGGTGCGCGGGCCCACGCCCAGCACGTCGGCATAGGCCTGCGCCAGCGAAAGGCTGTTGTCCCAGGGGCTCACCTGATTCAGCGTGCCGCTTTGCACGATGGCCCCGGCCATCAAGGGGGCCGCCTGGGGATCGCGCAGCATCAGCGCCGCCGCCACGGCCCCCGCCGATTGCCCCCCCACCGTGATGCGCGCCGGATCCCCGCCAAAGGCCGCGATGTTGGCCGCCACCCAGCGCAGGGCCTCCACCTGATCCTGGTAGCCAGGATTGGGGGTGAAGCGCTCGTCCCCGAACAGGCCCCCGAAGTTGGCGTACCCCAGCGGCCCCAGGCGCGAATTGACCGTGACCACCACCACGCCGTGCCGCGCGGCATATTCGCGCCCGTCGTACAGGCGCCCGCTGCCCGCGCGAAAGGCCCCGCCGTGCAGCCACAGCAGCACCGGGTGGCCGTGGCCTTCTGGCGGCGCCCAGATATTCAGAGCCAGACTGCCCTCGGCGGGCCGGGCCAGTGTGACCGAGGGGTCCAGGGGCTGCAGCACGTCCGGGGCAGGGGCCCGCGCGTCCCGCACCCCTGTCCAGCCCGGGTGCGGCCTGGGCGGCGCGAAGCGCAGCGCGCCACAGGCGGGCGCGGCGTAGGGCACGCCCAGCCACGCGCGGGCGTGCCGGCCACCGTCCGCCGTCAGCGGTTGGCCTCGCAGCGCACCGTCGGCGGTATGCACGATCAGCGAAGCCACGGCTCAGAGTTCCTCAAAATATTCGCTGTCCACGCGGCGCAGGTGGTAGGTTTCACGCGTCAGCACGCCCACCCCATATTCGATCATGAGCTGGGCCAGGGTTTCGCCGTCAATCAGGATGATGTTGCCGATCTGCTGCGCAGTGCGCCGCGCACCGTCGCTGAAGCTGGATGTGGTCAGGAACACGCCTTTTGACGCCTTATGAAAGGTCAGGCTTCCAGAAAAGCCTCTGATTTCTGGGCTGTGCACGGCATTCTGCCACCGCTTGGCCTGAAGGTAGATGCGGTCCAGGCCCAGGGGGTCTTGCTTGACCAGCCCGTCAATGCCGTTGTCTCCGCTGCGGCCCAGTGCCTGACCCGCATCCCGCACACTCCCGCCGTACCCCATCGCCACCAGAAGCTCAACGACCAGGCGCTCGAACTGGCTGGGGCTCAGCTGCGTCACCTGCGCCAGGAGTTCTGTACTCAGGGCGCTGTTCAACTCGGTCGCCAGAGCCGCCATCCGCTCTTCTGGCGACAGGGCCGGCTCACTGAGCTCTGGCCTGTCATCCGCGCCATCCGGCGGCGGCGCTCCCTGAAATGCCATGAATTCGGGGAAAGCGAAGAGCATTTTGGTGCTGATCTGCTCGGGATGCTGCAAGAGGAGATCGCGCCCGCGTGCCGTGATCTGGACGGTTCCGCGCTGCGGGCTGGACAGCGCCCCGGCTTTCAGCAGGTACGTTTTCGCCCAGCCAATCCGGTTCTTGTAGGTCGGCTGCCGGCCACTGGGGAGCATGGTCGCCAGATCCGTGTCGCTGAGGGTGAATTCATCGGCCAGGAGGTGGTAAACCTCTGGCATGGGGCGCGGCTCACCGTCGCTCAGCAGAACCAGCAAGGGCCGCATAAAGGTCTGGTAGTCGGGGATGGGCACACCTCACCCTATGTCAAGGCGTGCAGGTTGGGGGGCCCAGGCGGAGTTCTATGGATTTTCATACGCCCTGAAGGCGGCCAGTGGCCATGTCAACCGGCGTGGGCACGGCTGACCTGAGCAGGTGGAACCGGCCCGCGCCCAGGATATGCTGACCGGCGGCTCAATTCACCCAACCTCCCCCTTCCGTTCTGCGCTTTGCCCCGAGGTGTTCATGCCCACGTCCCGAACCATCCGCGCTGGCCTGCTGGCGCTGCTGGGCGGCGGTTTGTTGCTGCCTGCCGCCGGCCAGAGTCCCGCCCCCGACCCCGCACTGCTGCGCGCCGCCGCCACCCTGTACGCCACTGCCCAGGTGGGCGCTGTGGTCCGCGACTGGTGCCTGAAGGTGGCCCCGGCCCAGCGCGCCACGACCGAACAGGGCTACGCCGCGTGGCGCGCCGCCGCTGGATTGCCGGGGATTGAAGCGTACCTGCAGCGCCACGCCGCCGCGCAATTGCCCGCGCTGCGCGCCCCGGCCGAAGAACGCCGCGCCCAGCTGTACGCCGAACTGGACCGGGCCAGCCAGAACCCGGCCGCCGAATGCCGCACCATTCAGGCGCACCTGACCGAGCAGGTGAATCTGGCCGCCCTGAACCCGCAGGAGTACGCGCTGACCCAGGCGCTGCGGCGGGGCCCAGCGGCGCCCGTCACCCCACCCCCGGCCGCGTCTTCTGCCCCGGGCGACGGGGGACCCTTTATCACAGGTACCACTTTCAGTCCCCTGGCCCGCTCTGGGGTGCAGGCGCTGCTGGGAAAGGCGGGTGGGCAGCCCCCTTACCGGGGAGGCGGGCCCCTGAAAACCGGCGCCTACAGCTGCGTGATGCAGCAGACGAACGATTTCGAGACCCTGCTGTCGCTGACCAGTTACACCCTGACCCTGTACGGCGACCAGGGCGTGCGGGTGACCAACCAGCAATACCGGGGCCAGAGCAGCGCCACCGTGTCCCCCCTGGAGAACCTGGAGGGCACCTACCGCTATCAGCCCGCCACAGGCGAGCTCTCGGCCCAGGCCGACTTTGCCAATGATGACCTGACGGAACTGCTGGGCGCCAATGGCCGCTACGACGGCGTGGGCGAAGACGAGCCGCTGTACAACATCTTTCGCGTGCTGACCGACCGCAGCGGCACCCCCATGATTTACGGCCAGCAGGCGTACGGCTACCGCGACGGCCGCGTGACGGTGTGCCGCTACGCGGGCGCCGCCCAGGGCACCTCACCTGTGGCCCAGGCCCGGCAGGCGGCGCAGGCCGAGGCCGAGCGGCTGAACCGCTACCGCCTGAAGCCCAATGCCGGCCCCACCCTGGCCCAGATTGAGGGGCTGCTGCACACCTACGAGAACGAGTACGTGGGCATCAACGTACTTGGCCGCGAGACCACCATTCTGCTGCTGAAAGACGGCACGGCCTACCTGAACCTGCGCTGGAGCCCCAACGATCTGGACGTGGCGGCCTCGCGCAGGGGCGAGCCAAAGGCCTGGACCAAGTGGCGCCGGCGGGGCGGCGGCTACGAACTGCTGGAAGGCGGGCGCTGGGTGCCCAGCAAAGGCACGCTGGGCCATGCGGCCAGCAAGAACGAGGTCATCAGCGGCAGCTACCGCTTTTTCAGTGCGTACACTTCTGGCACCCTGATGAACGGGGCCACCGCGTCCAGCGAGGACACCTACCGCTTTGGCCCAGGCCAGCAGTTCACCCGCCTGGGCCGCAGCGGAGTGGTCGGCACCCTGGATACGGGCGCGGCAGTGACCACAGGCGCGGCCAGCGGGCCCTCCACCCAGGCAGGGGGCACGTACACCTTCAGCGGCTACACGCTGGAACTGAAGTCCGGCCGTGGCCAGATCACCCGCACGTACGCGTTCTACTGGACCAAAGACAAAAAGAAGCTGAACATTGGCGGCACGACCTACACCCGCCAGTAAAAGAGTGTCCGGCAAGGTCCCGGGTGGGGCGCCGCAGGGTGGCCCCACTGCCCCGGGTGCACGGGGGCGCTCCTCCCGTGTCTGCCCCCGTGATTCCCGTCATTTCCTGACCACAATGCCCCCTAGGCTGAGCGCGTGACCGCCGAGACCTTTTACCGCTACCTGATGCAAGCCCGCCGCGCGCTGTGGGCAAGTCTTCGTTCCGTGCCAGACGAGGTGCTGTCCAGGGCCGTGATTCCGGCGCAGGGCGCGCGGTGTATCAAGGATCTCGTGATGCACATTCCCGTGGTCGAGGACGGCTGGTTCCGGGGCGACCTGCTGGGCCAGCCGTTTGTGCTGGCGTCATTCGGCGTGAGCGACCCCACCTCGCCCGACGAGTACTGGCATCACGAGCACCGCTCCCTGGACTGGCTGTTGGCCTACTGGGAAGCGGTCGAGACAGACACCCTGGCCCGCTGGCCGGCCCTGCTGGAGCAGGCCGCGCTGAACCGGCGGATTCCAGTGGATGAAAGCCGCCCCGAAACCATTTCCGCTGACGAGGTGCTGTGGCATGTCATGCAGCACGAGGTGCGCCACACGGCCCAGATTGCGCTGCTGCTGCGCCTGCTGGGGCACCAGCCGCCCGCCCTGGATCTGGTGTTCTGCGCTGCGCAGCGCCCAGCAGAGGGCCAGGACCGGCCCTGACCCAAGCGGGTCAGATCAGCCGAGCGGTGGCGACTGGCTCCACCCTGGGGCGGACCTTCGGCCCTTACATCCCGTTGACGCCGCTGTTTCTCGCCGCAGAGGCGTGGAGGGATGCTCAACCACGGCCCCGGCTGCCGCTCTGACGCAGGGGCACGGCAGCCACAGAAATCTCCGTGGGCACAGCGGGTGCAGCCCCAGTTCGGTTGATGATCCAGGCAGCAGGCAAGATGAGCGGCCTTCCAGACTTCCGCCAGAAGCGGGCACCCTGGAAGGCCGCTGGTTTCCGAGTGCGCTGGCGGAGGGAAGAAAGCAAACCTCGCCTCCCTGCCTACGGGGGTCAGTCTGTGTAGGCCCCCACCGCCGCGCTGCTCACCAGCTTGGCGTATTTGGCCAGCACGCCGCGCTTGTAGCGGGGTTCCGGGGCCACCCAGGCGGCGCGGCGCCGCTCCAGTTCGGCGGCGTCCACCTGCAGGTTCAGCACCCGGGTCTCGGCGTTGAGCTCAATCGTGTCGCCTTCCTGCACCAGCGCAATGGGGCCACCCACGTAGGCTTCGGGCGCCACATGCCCCACCACCAGCCCAAAGGTGCCGCCCGAGAACCGCCCGTCGGTGATCAGGCCCACGCTGTCGCCCAGCCCCTTGCCAATGATCGCGGAGGTGGGGGAGAGCATCTCGCGCATGCCGGGGCCGCCCTTGGGGCCCTCGTAGCGGATCACCAGCACGTCGCCGGCCCGGATCTGATCGGCCATGATCGCGTGCATGGCCTCTTCTTCAGAGTCGAACACACGCGCAGGCCCGGTAATCTTGATGCTTTTCAGGCCGCTGATTTTCGCCACGCTGCCTTCAGGCGCGAGGTTGCCGCGCAGAACGGCGAGGTGGCCCTCGGTGTACACGGGCTGATCAAAGGGCAGAATCACGTCCTGGCCCGCGTCCGGGGCGTCCGGTTCGTCGGCCAGATTCTGGGCCACCGTCTGGCCCGTGACCGTCAGGCAGTCGCCGTGCAGCAGCCCGGCCTTGAGCAGCATTTTCATCACGCGGGGAATGCCGCCCACCACATGCAGGTCGGTGGCCACGTAGCGCCCACTGGGCTTCAGGTCGCAGAATACCGGGGTCCGCTCCCGGATCCGTTCAAAGTCGTCTAGGGTCAGGTCCACGTCGCAGGCGTGGGCAATGGCCATCAGGTGCAGCACGGCGTTGGTGGACCCGCCCACGGCCATGATGACGGTGATGGCGTTTTCAAAGGCCTCTTTGGTCAGAATGTCGCGCGGGCGGATGTCCTGTTCAATCAGGCGCAGCAGGGCGCGGGCGCTGTCGGCGCTGGAGACGGCCTTTTCGGCGTCCACGGCGCTCATGGTGCTGGAAAAGGGCAGGCTCATCCCCATCGCCTCAAAGGCGCTGCTCATGGTGTTGGCGGTGTACATGCCCCCGCAGCTGCCGTTGCCCGGACAGGCGCGCTTTTCGATCTCGGTGAATTCCTCGCGGCTGATCTTGCCGGCCCCATAAGCGCCCACCGCCTCGAACACGCTGACAATCGTGAGGTCCTGCCCGTTATAGTGCCCCGGCTTGATGGTGCCGCCGTACACGAAGATGGCCGGAATATTCAGCCGCGCCATGCCGATCATGGCCCCGGGCATGTTCTTGTCGCAGCCGCCCACCACGATCAGGCCGTCGTGCGACATACCCCGGCTGGCCGTCTCGATGGAATCCGCGATCACCTCGCGGCTCACCAGGCTGCACTTCATGCCCTCGGTGCCCATCGAAATGCCGTCACTGACCGTGATGGTGCCGTAAATCTGCGGCATGCCGCCGCCCTCGCGGATCGCCCCGGTGATGTGATCGGCCAGTTCGCCCAGTCCGTTGTTGCACGGCGTGATGTTGCTCTGCGCGTGCGCCACGCCGATGATGGGTTTCTCGAAGTCCCCGTCCTCAAAGCCCACGGCGCGCAGCATGGCGCGGTTGGGCGCCCGTTCATCGCCCTGCGTGACATGGTGGCTGTTCCAGTTCAGTCTGTGCTTGCGGGCGGTGTCCGTCATGCCCCAAGGTAGCGGCACGGGGGCACATACAGCGGGGAGAAGCACAGACAGGGGCCTGCCCGCCGCCCTGATCTCCCTGTGACAGAGGCGCCCAAAAATGCTGCCGTGAACACAATTCTGCTCTCTGCCGCGCTTGCGGGTGTGGCCCTGACCCTGGCGGCCTGTGCCCAGGCGCCTGCCGCGCAAGAAGTGCCGCCCGCCTTGAGTGCCCAGGGCCGCGCGCCGGCTGGACCAGTCAATGTTCCCGCGCGTTTTGAAACAGCGGGCGTGACTGACCCCGCTGACTCCGACGATCCGGCCATCTGGATTCACCCGCGCGACCCGCGCCAGAGCATGGTGATCGGCACCCGTAAGGAAGCAGGCCTGACCGTGTTCGATCTGCAGGGGCGCACCCTGCAGGACCTTGCGCCCGCCAGTGTCCGCTACAACAACGTGGACGTGGTGTACGGATTCATGCTGGCGGGAAAGCGCGTGGATCTGGCCGTCGCCAGTGACCGCAAGAACGACCGGCTGGCCGTTTACGCCATCAACCCGCTCACGCGCCAGCTGAGCGATGTCACCAGCGCAAGGATGCCGCTGGTCTTCACGCCCGCCGGGCAGGTCTCGGACGGCGCCAATACAGCCTACGGCCTGGCCACGTACCGCACAAAGAGCGGTCGGCACCGCGTATTTGTGAGCCAGCGCCAGAATCCGCGCGTGGCTGAGTGGGAACTGATGGCCGATGCGGGGCGCGTCTCGGCGCGGCCGGTGCGTACCATCACGCTGCCCGCCGGAACGGTGGAAGATCCGCAGGTGGAAGGCATGGTCGTGGACGCCGAGCACGGCGTGGTGTACCTGGGCCAAGAGCAGGTGGGGATCTGGGCCGCGCCCTTAAGTGGCCGGGGCACCCCCCGGCTGATTGAGCGCGTGCGCCCGGCAGGTTCACGCCTGAGCGCCGATGTAGAGGGCCTGACCCTCTACGACGCCGGGGACGGTGAAGGTTACCTGCTGGCCAGCAGCCAGGGCGACAACACCTTCGCGGTGTTTGACCGCGAAGACCATGATTATCTGGGCGCCTTCCGGGTGATCGGAGGCGCCATTGACGGTGCAGAAGAAAGTGACGGCGCCATGGTGGCCAATGTGAATTTCGGACCCCTGTTCCCGAAGGGCCTGCTGGTGGTGCAAGACGGCTTCAATGACGGCGTGGAGGACCACACCAATTTCAAGCTGGTGGCCTGGCAGGACGTGGCCCGGCCCCTTGATCTCGAGGATGAACCCGAAGACGACTGATCATCCGCAGAGAGACAGCCGGCGAACACGGTGTCTTGACGCCTCTCCCCTGCGGGGGACTAGCGGAGCGCCGCCGCCGAGGGGGATCACGGCCTTGGCGGCTCAGACGATGCTTTCGCAACCGCCACCTTGCTAGACCTGAAATCTGTCCGTGCCATTGCGGGGACGAGGTTCTGGGCAGTGGGCTTGAACAGCGCCGCAGGCGAGGAACATCCAGCTCTGTCCTGCAAGGTACGGCCATGAAGTTTGTCCGTCTCAGCCCATACCGGTACGACCTTCAGGCCGTACGCTGACCCCATGACGGTGCATCTGGTCTTCGTGTACAACGCCGATGGTGGCTTGCTGAACGGCCTGAAGGACCTGTGGCACAAAACCGTCTCACCGCACACCTACGATTGCCAGCTGTGCGCCGTGACCTACGGACCGCTGGGCATGCGGCGCGAGTGGCGAACCTTCCTGCAGGGCCTGAACGCCCAGGTCACCTTTCTGCACCGCGATGAGGTGCGGGCCCAGTTTGGCCTGTCGGACCTGCCCCTGCCCGCAGCGTTTGTGGCGCAGGGCGGCCAGTTGCGCTCCTGGCTGACCGCCGAGGACCTGCGCGCCACGCCCACGCTGGACGACCTGATGGCCCTGGTGCAGCGGCGCTGGCCCCAGGCCCTGGCGCTGGCCGCCGCGTAAGTGCAGGCCAAAGGTGGTCTCTTTGACAAATCGCTGCCCTTCTATTATGCTGTAGGCGTAATTGAGTGTTGTGTTACCCTTGACTCCGCGTCCACCTGCACAGGAGGTCCGTTCTATGTCCTTTCCCCTTTACCGCCACGGCGATGTGCTGCTTCAGGCCACCTCGGCGCCGGCCACGCCCCTGCACCGCCAACCGCACCTGACGCTCGCCCACGGCGAGGTCACCGGCCACCGCCACCAGATTCGCGATCAGCACGCGGCGGTGCTGTACAGCGTGACGCCCACGCCGACCCCCGGCCGCGATCAGTTTCTGCACGTCACCGCGCCGCAGGCCACGCTGACCCACGAGGAACACGCGCCCATTCGTCTGCCGGCCGGCTGGTACCGGGTGTGGCAACAGCGCGAGTACACCCCCGGCGCCGTGCGCGTGGTGCTGGATTAATGATCCGCTTTCAGAGCGGCGGGCGCACCTTCCGCCGCCCGGCCGCCCAAACCCCTGACGCCGCACCGGCTGTGCCCCAGGCCCGGGTGCCTGCGCGCCCCGTCACGGCCGCCCCGGTGACCCTCAGCCCCGAGGACGCGCGCGCTCGCCTGCGCCGGGGCGAAGTGTTCGCGGCGCTGGTGGTTACCGGGCCGCTCAACCTCTCGGGCAGCCGCTGGCTGCGCACCCTGCCGGACTGGCTGCGCTGCACGGCGCTGACGGTGGACGACTGCCCCCACCTCAGCGCCCTGCCCGCCGATCTGCACGCCGACCGCGTGAGTGCCCGCCGCTGCCCCGAGCTGCATGACCTCGAAGGGCGACTGTCCATCCGCGAGGGCCTGAACCTCTCGGGCAGCGGCCTGCGGCGCATTCAGGCCGACCTGCACGCCACCCGGCTGATCCTGGCCGACTGCCGCGACCTGGCGGCCATCGGCGGCGCCGTCAGCGTGGCACACCTGGACGTGCGGCGCTGCGCCGCGCTGACCACGCTGGAGCCCAGCCTGCACGTCACCCAGACCATTGACGTGGCCGACAGTGGCCTGCGCGGCCTGCCCGGCCATCTGCGCGCGGGCCTGCGCTGGAACGGAGTGCCCGTGGATGCCCGCGTGGCCTTTCACCCTGAGGACCTGACGGGCCGCGACATCATGGCTGTGCGTAACGTGCAGCGGCGCCGGGTGCTGCTGGAGCGCATGGGCATTGACCGCTTTCTGGAGGACGTGGGCGGGCTGGTGCTGGACCGCGACCGCGACGCCGGGGGTGAACGCCGCCTGATCCGCGTGCCCTTTGACGACGACGAGGATCTGGTGGCGGTGCTGGTGCAGTGCCCCTCCACGGGCGGACGCTACGCCCTGCGCGTGCCGCCCCACCTGCGCACCTGCCGCGAGGCGGTGGCCTGGACCGCTGGTCTGGCCGTGCAGGAATACCACCCCACCCAGGAAGCCTGAGCCAGCCCGTTCCTGTTCCCTCACTTTCAAGGAGTCCACATGACCCCCACCCTCAGCGCCCACGCCAGCTTTGGCCCCTCGCAACTGCTGGCGCAGCACGCCACCCCCGCCGACCTGCTGGTGCGCTTCCGCCTGCCCGGCAGCGGCGCCCGCCGCCCGGTGAACCTGGCCCTGGCCATTGATGTCAGCGGCAGCATGGCCGGCTCGCCCCTGAAACACGCCATCCGCGCCGCGCAGGCCGTGGTGGACAGCCTGGACGCGCAGGACCTGCTGAGCGTGGTGCTCTACGACGATTCGGTGACCACCCTGATCGCCCCCACGGCCGTCACGGACCGCGCGGCGCTGAAAGACCGCATTGGCAGCATCCGTGCGGGCGGCCTCACCAACCTGTCGGGCGGCTGGCTGAAGGCCATTGAGCACGTGCAGGCCGGCGCTTCGGGGGAACGGGTCAGCCGCGTGCTGGTGCTCACCGACGGGCAGGCGAACGTGGGCATCACCAAGGACGACGTGCTGATCAAGACCGCCGGGCAGAAGGCCGAGGCCGGTGTGAGTACCACCACGCTGGGTTTCGGGTCGTCCTTTAACGAAGACCTGCTGATGGGCATGGCGCGCGCGGCGGGCGGGAATTTCTATTTCATTCAGTCTACCGACGACGCCCGTGACGTGTTCAGCTTCGAGCTGCAGACCATGAAGGCCGTGGTGGCCCAGAACCTCACGGTGATCCTCGCTCCGGCGCCCGGCGTGACGGTGGCGGACATCCTGAGCCTGCACCGCCCCGGCCCCCACCCGCTGACCCTGGACCTGGGCGACGTGTACGAGGACGAGGACAAGCTGCTGGGTCTGCGCCTGAACCTTCCCGCCCAGCCTGCCGGCCTCCACGAGCTGCTGACCGTGACCTACAGCGCCGACACCGTGCACGACGGCGCCATCGCCCGCCTGGAAGGCACCTTGCCGGTGCAGGCCACCTTTGGCCCGCTGGACGCCAACGTGACCAGCGACATTGAGGTGACGCTGGACCTCGCCCGGTTGCAGATTGCGCGCGCCAAGGAAGAAGCCGTGACCCTGGCCGACCAGGGGCAGCACGCCCAGGGCGAGGCGCTGCTGCGGCGCGTGGTGGCCGAGCTGACGGATGCCGGCCTGCACGAGCATTTCGAGATTGCCGAGGAAATCGAGCAACTGGAGCACTACGCCGGGCGCATTGCCGCGCAGACTCTGGTGGGTGACAGCCGCAAGGAACTGATGGATCAGGCCTTCCAGGGCCGCGCCCGCACCCGCGCCGACATGACCGGCCGTGGGGTCACGGTGGACACCGCCGTGCTGGCACTGCCGGTGGTGGCTGAGCCTGGGAGCGGTGTAGAACTGCAGTGCGTGCGCGAGGGCGGCAAGCTGCGGGTGCGGGTGGTCTCGGCAGGCTACGACCAGGGGCTGAACGTGCAGTTTCCCCGCGCCCTGCGCGCCGAGGGGGCCGGGTACGTGGTGGACGGCCTGGAGCCCAGCGCCGACGGGAGCTTCTACCGCGTGACCGGCGAGATTCGCCGCCTGCTGCGCGCTGGGGAAAGCGACCCGCTGCAGCACCTGAGCGTGGGGGGCCGGGGCGCGCCCCGCGCCGCCAGCCGCCCCGGCGTGACCAAGGCCGCGCGCACCGCCGCTGACCTGGACACCACCGACAGCAGCGCGGGCGGCATTCTGGTGCAATGCGTCAAGGAAGGCAGCAAGCTGCGCGCCCGCGTGGTGCAGGACGGCTTTGAGCCCGACTGGAACATGCGCTTTCCCCGCTCTATCCGCGAGGAAGGCACCCTGTACGTGGTGGATGAGGTGAACACCGCCCCGGACGGCAAGAGCTACATCGCCAGCGGTGAAATCCGCCGCCTCGTGCAGCCGGTGTAAAGAGAAGGGGAGAGGCGAGTGGCCTGAACGCACCATGTCCAGGCCACTCGCCTTTCTTCATGACGGAGCTTCAGCGCGCCCCAGCCGCCCTGCCTTAGCCGAGATTCAGGCCCACATCGAACGTGGCCGCATAGCCCCCCACCGGGTCGCCCTTCACGCTCAGCAGCAGCTGTGAGCCGCCGTTGCGGTAAATCGCGTCCTGGGCATTGGGGGTGTCGGCCTTGCCCTTCTGGCTGTAGGGCGCGCGGGCGAACACGGCCGCATTCACGCTTTCGGGGAAAAACAGCTGCGAGGTGAATTCGCCCGTGGCCTGCCCGGCCGCATTCAGGGGCCGCAGCTTGAAGTGAATGTGCACCGCGCGCCCCGGGTACCAGCCCGGGTAAACCGTGGTGAAGCTGGCCCGGCCCTGGGCATTCGTCACCTGCGAGCCGCGCAGAACGTCGCCGCTGTTCCCCGCCACCCCGGAGTAGGTGCCCAGGGCGTCGCAGTGCCACACGTCAACCAGCACGCCCGCGCGGGGGGTGCAGCCGCCTGCCGCCACGCGCGAGGTCACGAATTCCAGCTTCAGCGGCACCCCGGTGCTCAGCCGGCCCGTCTGGCTGTCCTTGCGAATGTCGCTGCGCCGGGGCTCCCCGTCCACGAAGTAGGGGCCCTCCGTCATGGCGGGGCGCACCACGCAGCCGGGCAGCCGCGTGGCGCTGCTGCCGGCTGAGGGCGCGCCCCGCTGGGCCAGCACGCCGCCTGCGGTCAGGGCCGCCGCGCCGCCCCCCAGGCCCAGCAGCCGCAGGGCGTGGCGGCGGCTCAGGAGCGTGCCGATCATCTCGTCGTCATGGTCCTCGTCCGGGGGCAGGTGAAGGGGGGCTGGGTGCGGGCTGTGCGGGTCATTCATGGCAGGCACCTCCAGGTGACAGGTCATAGGATGCGCGGCGCTGGTTAAGGGGGCGTTGATGAGGGCCCTTACATGGCAGCAGCGGCCCCACCACACCTGGCTGGGGCCGCTGCGTGCCTGGGCTTTACTTCACCGTCACGCGGTCAGGGAAGGCCTCGGTGGAGATCTTGGTCACCTGGGCGTCCAGGTACTTCTGGGCGGCCTCGCGGGCCAGTTGCTCGCGGATCAGGGGCGCGGCTTCGGCCAGGGGCACCAGCCCGGCGGCGTTGCGCTTGGTCACCACCAGCACGTGCCAGCCAAACTGCGACTGCACCGTCTGCACCTGGTTCACGGGGCCAGTGAAGCTGGCCTTGTCGAAGGTTTCGACCATCTCGCCCTGCCCGAAGCAGCCCAGGTCACCGCCCTGCGCCGCGCTGCCGGGGTCCTGGCTCTTGTCGGCGGCAATCTTGGCAAAGTCGCCACCCGCCGCCAGCTCCTTCCCGATGGCCTGGGCTTCGGCCTGGGTGGGCACCAAGATGTGTTTCACGCAGGCTTCGGCTTCGCGGGTAAAGCGGGGCTTGTTGAGGTTGTAGTAGCCGGTGACCACCGCGTCTCCGAAGGCAAAGCGCTTCTGAACGCTCTGCAGATACGCCCCCACGATGCCCTGGCGCTCCAGTTCGGCGCGCAGGTCGTCGGCGCTGGCGTAGCCCGTGGCTTCCAGGGCCTCGGCGAAGTCGGCGTCGGACTGGAAGTCGGCGCGGGCTTCCTGCATCTGCTCGTCCAGGGTGGCGGCGTCCACCTTGTTGCCGGCGGCGCGGGCCAGCTGGTACACAGCGCGGTCACGCACGTACTGCTTCAGGTAGTCGGCGCGGGCCCCGGCGAATTCGGCCAAGTAGCTGTTCTCGAAGGGAATGCCCTGGGCATTCACCACCCGCGCGGCGGCCAGCCGGAAGGCGCGGTCAAAGTCGGCCAGGGTGATGGTCTCGGTGCCCACGCGCGCCACCACGGTGCTGGGGTCGGCGGCGGGCGCAGCGGGGGCCGCCGCAGGGGTGGCCGGGGCGGTGGGGGTGGCGGGCGCAGTCTGGGCCAGGGCGGCGCCGGACAGCAGCGCCAGCGTGAGCAGCACTTGTTTCATCCCTGCACTCTAGCGTCCCGCCGCGCCCCCACCATGATGGGCGCGTGATGACGGCTTGGGGCGCGCGCCCCCTGCTGCTACAATCCCCCGCGTGCGCCTGAGCCTGCAAGAAACCACCGATCCGCGCGTGTACGACGACGCCGTGCGGTCATTGCCCATCACCAGTGCCCTGCAGGGCTGGGGCTACGGCGAGGCGCGGCGCACCCTGGGCCAGACCCCCGCGCGCTATCTGATCACGGCGGATGGCCGCACCGTGGGCGCCCTGCAGCTGATCCGCAAGCGCCTCGTGCCCGGCTTTTCCACGCTGTACGCGCCGCGCGGCCCGGCCCTGGAAAGCCTGGACCTGCTGCCCGCCGTGGCCGACGCCGTGAAAAAGGTGGCCCGCCCCGGCGACGCCCTGCTGAAAATCGAGCCGCCCGTGCCCTTTCTGGCCGACGACTCCGTGATCTTGCCCGAAAGCTACGGTTCCTTTCGCCGCGCCGAAAGTGAGCAACCTGAACACACCATCGTGGCCGACCTGACCCGCAGCGAGGACGAGCTGTTTACTGGCCTGCACTCCATGGCCCGGCGCAACGTGCGCACCGCCCAGAAGATGGGCGTGGTGGCTGGCCGCGACGACGATTTTGATGCCTTCTGGGAAATCTTTACCGCCACCAACGAGCGCGCCCAGCTGGGGGCGTTTCCCCGCGCCTACTACGAAACCATGCTGCGCGAGGGGGGCGCCTACGGCGGAGAAGCGTACATCGTGCTGTCGCGCGTGGAGGGTCGCGCGCTGGCCGGGGGCTTTTTCCTGGCGATGGGCAAGGGTACCTATTACCTGTTCGGCGGCAGCATCCGCGATGACCGCACCAATGCCGACGGCAGCCCGCTCAAAGACGCCAAGGCCCCCGACGCCTTTTACTGGAACGCCATGCTGGACGCCAAGCGCCGGGGCTACGAACTGTTCGACTTCTGGGGCATTCCGCGCCAGCTGGACGAGGCCAAGCATTCGTTTGGCGTGTTCAAGATGAAGCTGAAGTTCTCCGAGCAGCGCGTGTGGTACCCCGCCTACGACCTGAACCTGAACCCGGCTGCGCCCGCCATTGTCAAGGCGCTGCGCTGGCGCAAAACCCAGAACAACCTGCGCAAGCGCGGCAGCGCCGACGACGTGCTTTAAGCGCAGGCCTGCGCCACCTTTTGGTGGACGGCGCAGGTGATCCTGGGGGCGAAGACTGCCCGTATGTTCTACCTGGGCCTGCTGATGCTGGTGGTGGCCGCGCAACTGGTGCTGGGGCCAGTCATGACGCTCCTGATTCGCCGGGCAACCCGGGGGCGACGCGGCGCCGAAACGGTGGGCTGTTTTGCCCTGCTGTTGCCGTTGCTTTGTGGCATGGCCTGATACGAAAAAGAAGTAAAGATTGGACATTACGCATTGGGAAGCCAGTGGAAGTACGTCGTGCGCGAAACCAGAGCTTCTTGGGTCATCAGCCAAGCACATCGCTCGTCAACGGCCGCGAGCAACTCAGCTC